>DASSLB010000278.1:0-4755 GCA_035689945.1 Gaiellaceae bacterium
ATCCTCGACGAGTTCGCCCTCTGGCTCAACCTGCGCGACGTCTACTGGGAGCGGCAGGGCCGGGAGAGCGTCGAAGCGCTCCTCATCTTCGGCGGCATTCTTCTCTGGGGAGCTCTGATCTACCCCTTCGCACACGCGGTCTGGCACCACCTCCGCGGACATCCGTTGCCACCACGGCAGACCCGACCGGGCAGCGCCTCCGTGCGAGACTGAATGGATGGAAGCCGCCCAGGTAAGCCTCCTTCGCTGGCTGAGACGGCAGCTGCGGCAGCCGATCCCTGCGCGCGAGCACCTCGAGGCCGCGGTCGAGAACGACGACGTCGCCGAGGCGCGCCGCCTTCTGGCGCAGTTCGAGTTCAGCGACGCGCAGCGGCGGAACGTGGAACAGCTGCTCGACGCCTGGGAGCGCCAGAAGGCGGCGGCGTCCTAGTAGAAACCTTCGCGGCGCCGGTAGCGCTCGGTGCGGCCCCCCTCGTACTCCTCGACGTCGAGCTCCGGATCGGCCACGGCACGCAGGATCTCGCCTGAGCTGGGGAGCTCAGAGCGGTCGATATGGCGCGCCGGGTTCCAGAGGTCCGAGCGAAGGAACGCCTTCGGGCACTGGGTGTATGCCTCCTCGACCTCGACGAGGATCCCGAGTTGCGGCACCTTCCCCTCGACCGCGCTGTCGGCGAGCAGCTCCGGGTCGTCGACGATCCGCGCATGCCCGTTGACACGGAATGTGTCGTTGACTCCGGGGATCAGGAAGAGCAGGGCGATCCGGTCGTCCTCGAGCAGGTTCGTGAGCGTGTCGGCGAGCTTGTTCCCCGG
This sequence comes from Gaiellaceae bacterium, assembly GCA_035689945.1. GTDB lineage: Bacteria > Actinomycetota > Thermoleophilia > Gaiellales > Gaiellaceae > Palsa-739. Next base: position 811 of record DASSLB010000278.1, read on the forward strand.
CCGGTCCGGAAGGAGAAGCGTCCGCTCGTCGAGGATCCGGACGAAGCCGGCCGGATCGCCGCGCGGCGAAACGTCGAGCCCGCCGCCGGGACGGCCGGTGGCGACGATGACGAACGGCGACCGTTCGACGAACTGGCGCGTGAGCGGGTTGAGCCGGTCGGCGATCTTCTGCTTCACGAGCTCCGTCGGCTCGCCGAGCAGCTCACGCAGCTGGGCGCCGTCCACTACGCGAACCTCGGCGGGCGCTTCTCGCGCACCGCGGCGACGCCCTCGCGCACGTCGGGTCCGGTCATGTCGAGGAACTCCAGCTCGAGAGACGCATCGAAGATCGGCCCAGCCCGGAGCAGCCACTCGTTGAGGGCGAGCTTCGTGTGCGAGATCGCCTTGCGTGAGCCGGCGGCCAGCCGCCGCGCGATCTCGAGCGCCCGCTGCTCGAGCTCCTCCTCGGGTACGCAGAGCGAGACGAGCCCGATACGCTCGGCCTCAGCGCCGTCGACCTCTTCGCACAGCAACAAGTGGTACTTCGCCTTCGCCATCCCACAGAGGAGAGGCCAGACGATCGCCGCATGGTCGCCGGCCGCGACGCCGAGCTTCGTGTGCCCGTCGACGATCCGTGCGTTCGGGCTCGCGAGCGAGACGTCGGCGAGGAGCCCGACCACGAGCCCAGCGCCGACTGCCGGACCGGTGATCGCCGAGACGATCGGCACCGGGCAGCGGAGCATGTTGTAGACGAGGTCGCGCGCCTCGTGGAACACGCGGAGCCGCGTGTCGGCGTCGTCGGCGATCGCGAGCACCAAGTCGAGATCGCCGCCGGAGCTGAACGCGCCGTCGGCTCCGCGGACGAGGACGGCCCGGGTCTCCTCGTCCTGCCCGATCGCCTGCCAGACGTGCGCGAGCTCGCCGTGCTGCGCTTCACTGACCGCGTTGAGCCGCCCCGGCGCGCGTAGCGTCAGCCGCAGAATCCCGTCCTCCGGCCGGTCGAGGTCGAGAGACGGAAACCCCGTCTCGTACGGGTACGGCGCCACGGGCAGATCCTATGGCGCGGCGCTACGCTCGCCGGGACGTGGGCCGGTAGCTCAGTTGGTAGAGCAGGGGACTTTTAATCCCAAGGTCGGAGGTTCGATCCCTCCCCGGCCCATCAGGGCTAGACACACGTAGTCGATCGGTACACAATGCGACCGCGCTCACCCGAAACTGGGGAGCGGGGGTCTCACAACATTTCGAGGAAGGGGTCGTACATGGCAGGTCGTGGCTTGCGTGTCTGGTCGAGCCTGAGCGGGCTCGTGTTCGTAGTCTTGGCAGTCGTCGGGTCGGCGCTGCTCTTCGACGGGCCGAGCGACTCGTCGCCGTCCAAGATGGCCGCCTGGTACGGGAATTCGAGCCATCGCCACCACATCAACATCGGCTGGATCCTGACCGGGCTCGGCCTGTTCTCCCTAATCTGGTTCGTCGCCGCAGTGCGTGAGCGGGTGCGTGAGAGCGAGCAGGCAGCGCCGGAGGCCGGGACGCTGCTCTCGACGATCGTGCTCGTGGGCGGAACGGTCTACATCGCCGTCGCGATGGCGGGGATCGCCGTCGCCGACGGAATCCGGACCATGAGCGACGACACGTACCACCATCAGGTCTACAGCGGCGTGATCCACGCCGCCGGGGACGCCTCGTATCTCCTCGTCGTGACCGGGGGAGCCGCGATGGCCGCTCTCATCTTCGCCACCGCGATCGCTGTCCGGCGCTACGCGATCCTGCCGAGCTGGATCAGCTGGTTCGGCTTCGCTGCCGGTGTGGCGGCGATCTTCTCGGTCATCTTCTTCACGATGCTGTTCTGGCTGCTCTGGATCGCCGTCGCGTCGGTCTCGCTCTTCCTTAAGAGCAGATCGGCGCGGGCGCCGAGGCGTGATCCGGCCACTGTGGCCGCCTGATGCCCGTCCGACGGGGCCGGGGGCGACTACCGCCCCGGCCCCGTCGGTGACGCGTGGCCGATCTGAACGAGCGCAGGCGTCTGGGAGTGGTCGACCTGGAGCGTGGTGTGATCGAGGTGGAAGCGGTCATGGAGTAGCTGTTCGAGCTCGCGGCGGATGCCGTGGCAGTCGTCGCCCGGGTGGACGAGGACGTGCGCCGACAGAGACGGGAAGCCGCTCGTTATCTCCCAGACGTGCAGGTCGTGGACGCTCTCGACGTGCGGGTGGGCGGCGAGGGCGCCTCCGATCTCCTCGACGTCGAGACCCTCGGGTGCGGCTTCGAGCAGGACGCGGCCGGAGTCGCGCAACAGGCCCCAGGCTGAGCGGAGCATCACACCCGCGATGACGAGCGCGGCGACCCCGTCGGCGCGTGTCCAGCCGCTGGCCAGGATGACCGCACCGGCGATCGCCGTGACGATGAACGCGATGAGGTCGGTGAGGATGTGCTGGAAGCTGCCTTCGATGTTCATCGACGACCGGTTCGCGCGTGACAGCTGCAGGGTGGCGAGCAGGTTCACGCCGATGCCGACGATCGCGACGACGAGGATCGCGAGTCCCTCCGCCGGCGGCGGCGAGACCAGGCGGTGGATTCCCTCGTAGACGATCAGTCCGGCGAGCACGAGAAGCGTGCCGCCGTTCGCCTGTGCCGAGAGGATCTCCGAGCGCCTGAGGCCGAAGGTGAGATTGCCGCCGGCAGGCCGCCTGAGAAGCCGGATCACCCACAGGCTCACGAGCAGAGCGCCCGCGTCGGTGAGCATGTGAGCCGCGTCCGAGAGAAGCGCCAGCGACTGGGCGAGGATCCCGACCACCACCTCGGTGGCCATGAGGCCGACGATCAGCGCGAGCGCGACCGAAAGGCGCTTCGTGTCGGCGTCCTCGCTCACGCCGCGCGCGTGTCCGGCGCTCATCGAGGGAGTATGCCGCCCACCACGCGTTACGATCGCAGCGTGCCGTTCGCGCTTCGCATTCTCGTTGCCTGGGCCGTCGACGCAGCCGCTCTCGCTGTCGCGGCGTGGATCTTCAGCGGTATCTCGGTCGGCGGCTCGGCGGGAACGCTGATTCTCGCCGCGCTCGTCTACGGCATCCTCGCGAGCTTCGTGAAGCCGGTGCTGAAGCTCCTGACTCTGCCGCTCGCGATCGTCACGCTCGGCGTCGCCTGGTTCTTCGTGGCGATGTTCATTCTCTGGCTGACCGACGCGATCGTGGGCGGCCTGCACATCCGCGGGTTCTGGACGCTGGTTGGCGGCACGGTCGTCGTCTGGGCCGTCGGCGCGGTAGCCGACCACTGGCTCTTCCCGAAGCAAGGGCCGCTGAAGCGCATGATCGGCGCGTCCTCGCGTTTTACCCGCGCCTGAACGGAAAACAGCGCGGGAGCATGCGGTCGGCTCCGGGGGGTGCGCGTGCGGGACGTGACGCCGCAGGAGCCGGCCGCAGCTGCCTAGGCTCTGCAGATGCGCCTCTTCCTCGTCGCGCGCCACGGGCAGTCGCTCTTCAACGTCGACAAGGTCGTGAACGGCGATCCGGCTCTCGACCGCGGACTTTCGGAGCAGGGGATCGAGGAGGCGGAGCGACTCGCCAGCCAGCTCGCCGCGCTTCCCATCGACCTCGTCGCGGTCTCGCCCTTTCCGCGCGCGCTACAGACGGCGAACATCGCGCTGACCGGCCACGATGTCCCGCACCTCGTCGACGACGATCTCGGAGACGTCCGCATCGGCGAGCTCGAGGGCCAGTCGCTGGACGCGTACCGCGCTGCGCCGGCGCACTCGAACCGGAAGGAGCGCTTCCCCGGCGGCGAGAGCCTCGACGAGGCTGCGCTGCGCTACGCCGGAGTCTGCGGGCGGCTGCTCGCGCGGGACGAGGCGGTGACGCTCGTCGTCTGCCACGAGATCCCGGTGCGTTACCTCGCCAACGCCGCCGCAGGCAGTGCTGAGCTGAACGGGCCGCTCAGCTACGTCGCGAACGCGGCTCCCTACCTCTTCGACGAGAC
>DASSLB010000279.1:0-2926 GCA_035689945.1 Gaiellaceae bacterium
GTCGGGTTCGCGACGCGCGAGTAGTCGTAGCCCTTGTGCTCGCCGACCGCCTCCTGGACGTAGGTCGCCGTCTGGTAGATCGGCGTGATGATCGCGCCGGTCGCGGGATCTGGCTCCTGGCCGACGTGAATCGCGCGCGTCTCGAAGTCCACGCGCTGAGTCTAGGCGTCAGGGGGTCGCTGAGAAGTGCCAGACGGTGCCGTCGTTCGACATCGAAGCGAAGACGCCGGCGGGCGTCGAGAGCACGCCGAGCGGCGCGTTCCCGGCCGGAATCGTCCGGGTGACCGCGTTGCGCGTGGGATCGACGACGGAAATCGAGTTCGAGTCGATGTTCGGCACCCAGAGCTCGGCTCCAAGCTGGTTGCCAACCCATGCGCTCGCGAGCGGATTCGCGCCGACGCCTACCGTCGCCGTGATCCTGCGCGAATGCGGGTCGAGCCGGTAGACGCGGTTCCGCTCGCTCGAGACCCAAAGCGCGCCGGCGCCTGGCGTGATCCAGTCGGCTTTCGGGATCTTGATCCGGGCGGTGATCCGGTTCGTGCGCGGGTTGATGCGCACGACGCGCCCAGCGGCGAGGTCGCTGACCCAGAGCGCGTGGTACGCGTAGACGAGGCCATTTGGATCAGTGAGCCCGCGGATCCGTGCGACGACCTTGTTCCGGCGCGGGTCGATCCGCACGACCGTGCCGTCGGACTCGAGCGAGACCCAGACGCTTCCGGCGGCGAAGGCCGCCGCGAACGCCTGGAAGCCGACCCGGATCCGTTTCATCACCTTCAGCGTCTGCGGGCTGACGCGCGCGACCGTGTCGGCTGTCTGGCTCGCCACCCAGATGCTGCCTGCGCCAGCCGTGAGCCCGTACGGCCTGGAGCCGAGCCGCACTTTCCCGCTCACACGCTCTGCCGTCGGGTCGATCCGGATCAGGTGATTGAGGGCGAGATCGGTCGTCCACACCGATCCGTACGCAAAGACGAGGATGCCGCCGGTCGTACCGATCTGGATCTTCGTCGGCGACGCCGAGTCAGACGAAAACGCAGCCGGCGCGGCGATCACGACCACCGCCGCGGTGAACGCGAGCGTGCGAAGATACCGCAAGGTTGTGCCGTTATACCACAAGGTTGATGTAAATGAGCGCCGGCGGTCCGACGATCCTGCTCGACATCTTCCTGACGAACCAGCGCCGGAAGCGGATGATCGAGGCGGCTCTCGCGCAGTCGGAGCTGCCGCCGGAGGACTACCCGGTCTACGTGCTCGTCGGGGCGGAGGGACCCTGGACGCCGACCGGCCTTGCGCGCCGGATGGAGATGCCGCTCTCGACCATGCTCTTCCGCCTCGGCCGCCTCGAGCGGCGTGGTCATGCCGAGCGCGTGCCGAATCCCGACGACCGGCGGTCGTACCTGATCCGCCTCACCGAGGAGGGAGAGCGACTGCTCGGCGACGCGCGCCCCGCGTTCCGCGACTACGCCGAGGCCGTCGAGGGACGGCTCGGGTCGGATCGCGTCGACTCGCTTCGCGCCGCGCTCGAGGAGTTGCGGGACGCGGTCACCGCGGAGCTCGACGCGCGCGGCTAGCCCTCGATCCGCTCCGCTCCCAGGAACGAGGCCAGGCTCGCGAGCGGCTCGTCGAGGTCGATCGGCTTCTGGCCGGGCTGCCACCACAGTCCTTTCACGCTCAGCACCTTCTCGCGGCGGTCGAAGACCGGCTCGATCCGGCCGACGAGCCGGTCGCCGTGCAGGATCGGCAGGACGTAGTAGCCGTACTCGCGCTTCGCGGCGGGGACGTACATCTCGAGCCGGTAGAAGAAGTCCCAGAGCGCCTCCGTCCGGTCGCGGTCGTGGATCAGCCGGTCGAAGGGCGAGAGGAAGGTTGTGCGAGGCTGCACCGGCCGGTCCCTCGCTTCGGGGTGAGCGACGAGCCGGCCTCGATCGAGCCGTACGCCGAGCGCGCGGAAGCGCTGCTCCTCGTACAAGCGGCGCGCCTTCGGGAGCGGCAGCGTCTCGGTCTCGGGATACCAGCGGTCGGCGAGATCCCACAGGCGCTGCTTCCCGCTCCGGCCGACGACGGCCACCTCGCCGCGCGCGCTGAGGCACTCGAGCATCAGCCCCATCTTCCGCTGGCCCCACCAACGGTGCTCCTCCCGATTGTGGCTCGGTGCGTCCTCGATCTCGCGCGAGAGGAGCGGCCCGCGCTCACGCAGCTCCCTGAGCACGTAGCGCCGGAACGCCGCGTGCTCCTTCAGCCAGGCGAGGATGTGACCGTCCATCGGGCGGTCCCGCCGTCGCATGAACGCCCTGAGGATCGGCAGGTGCTCGACCGGATAGAGGAACGCATCCCACTCCACGAGCTTTCGCTCCTGCCAGACCAGCTTGTCGAGCGCCTCGGTCTTGAACGGTCCGAGCCTGCTCCAGAGGACGAGATGCTGCGGCGGCGCGACCGAGGAGATCGGGTCGAGCTGGAGGAAGCCGAGCCGACGGACGGTCGCGAGGACGCCGCGTGCGCCTCCGTCGAGCCACTGCGCCCGAACCGCGATCCGCCGCGCTTCCTCGAGCGAGACCGGGATGCCCCCGGCTGTCCGGCTCCAGCGATCCCTCACGCGTGCCGAACCTCCTCGAGCCCGAGCACGCGGGCGAGCCTGACCGCTGCGCGCTCGAGCCTGGCGCCGACATTCCCGCGTACTCGGGGCTCCGCGTGGAACCGCCGTACGTGGAGAACGCCCTCGGCGCGGTCGGCCTTGAGATCGGCACGACCAAGGATGCGGTCGCCGGCGAGCAGAGGCAGCACGTAGTAGCCGTAGGCGCGCTCGTGCTCGCGCTTGTAGACCTCGATCACGTGCCGGAAGCCGAAGAGGCGCTCGAGCAACGGCCGATCCCAGAGCAGGTTGTCGAACGGGCAGAGGAGGACCGGCGGCGCGGGATCGCCGTCCAGCTCT
>DASSLB010000280.1:0-6514 GCA_035689945.1 Gaiellaceae bacterium
CGCCGTCGGGCTCGCAGCTCATAGCTCGAGCGGCGCAGGGCCGAAGCGCACGTACGTCGTGCAGCCCGGCGACACGCTCTGGAGCGTGGCCGAGCACACGTACTCAGGGGATCCGCGCCAGGGGGTCTGGGAGATCGAACGTCGCAACCACCTGCAGGGGGCAACGATCGTTCCAGGTGAGAGGCTCGTCGTGCCCTAGGCCGTATGCCACGAGGTCGCGGCGGGCGGGAGATCGATTCCCGAGACGTAGATCTTCTCGCCGCGGAAGAGGCGCACCTCTGGATCCCAGGGGAACCAGATCACGACCTTCCACTCGAGCGCGTCCCCTGTGGGCGGGGTGCCGAGCCACGGCGCACGCTGCGTGGCCGAGACGTTCGCCTCCTCACATACGCCCTGCGGCCCGATCACGATGTCGGTCAGGTCGAACCGGATATCCGGGAAGGCCGTGAGCAGCTCGGTGTAGAAGCGGCGTGCGCCGTCGTGGCCCTCCCAGCGGTCGCCGGTCTGGACGAGCTCATAGACGCAGTCAGGCGTGAGCGTGGAGATCAGGCCGTCGAGGTCGCGTGCGTCCTCGGCCAGCGAGTGCGTCTTGTAGAGCTCTCGGACCTCGCGATAGAGCTCCGGCGTGATCTCGCGGCGGTAAACCTCGAGCACGGTCGGGTCGGCCATGGCGCGAGCCTATCGCGGCGTTCGAATCAGGCGGCGACGAGCTCTGTTTCGAACAGCTCCGGCGCGCGTTCCGCGAGCGCGACGAAAGCGTCGACGACAGCCGGGGCGAACTGGGTGCCACGGTTCCGGACGACCTCCTCGGTCGCCTCGTCGAGTGTCCGGGCGCAGCTGTACGGGCGATCCGTGGTCATCGCGTCGACCGCGTCGGCCAGACCGACGATCGCGGCCTCCAGCGGGATCCCTTCGCCGCAGAGACCGTGCGGATAGCCGTTCCCGTCCCAGCGCTCGTGATGGTGGAGGATCGCCGGCACCGCCGCTTCCAGTCGGCGAAGCCTCGCCACGATCCGCGCGCCGTCGTCCGGATGGTGTTTCACGATCTCGAACTCGAGCTCTGTGAGTCGGTCGGGCTTCATGAGGATTGCGTCCGGAACGGCGATCTTGCCGATGTCGTGGAACAACCCGGCGAAGCGGAGCACCTCGAGCCGTTCCCGCTCGAGCCCGAGCTCCTCGCCGATAGCGACCGCGATCCGCTGCACTCGCTGTGAGTGCCCCGCCGTATACGGGTCCTTCGCGTCGACCGTCGCGTTGAGGCTCTCGACGGCCTCGAGTGCGCTCTCCTCGAGAAGTCTGTTGGACTCGACGAGCTCGATCGTCCGCGTGCGGAGCTTGGCGTTCTGGCGCCGAAGCGTGCGTGAGGCGCCGCGAACGAGGAGCGCCAGCAGCGCCCAGAGAGCCACGAAGACTCCGGCGACCGCAAGCCAGAGCGTCGTCCGCCGCGAGCCGATCAGGCGTCCGAGTGCGCGCGGATCTGCATAGATCTCGTATGCGCCGATCGGGCGTCCGCTCGTTGCGCCTTCGATCGGGGCGTAGACCTCGAACAAGTGCTGGTAGCCGAGGTCGTTCCGCTCGAACTTGTCCTCGCCCTTGCCGCCCGTGCCGACGAGTGCCGCGACCGGTTGGTTGGTGTCGATCGCCTTCTCGAGCTCGTCGTCGAGCCCGAGGTGCTTGTCGATCTGGTTGCGATCGCGGTTCGGCACCAGGCGGCCGCGGCTCGAGCGGGAGAGTGTGTTCGTCCAGGCGAGGATGCCGTCGGCTTGCCAGACCTTCACCGTGACGATGTCGCGCTGCCGCAGGACGCCGTCCGCGAGCTGGGCGTCCTGGCGCCAGGGGATGTCGATGCGGTTGCCGTGAACGAGCGCCGGTTGCACCACACCGTCCACGTAGCGAGCCAGATCCGTCTTCTCGGCGTTGAGCGCCTCGGACTTCAGCGACCGGGAGAGGATCGAACCGAGCGCGACTCCGGAGCCAGCGCAGATCAGCGCGGACGTGAGCAGGAAGACGCGCAGGAGCGTCAGCGACCGTTCGAGGTCGCGCGCGCGCCGCAATCGCCGCATGCCCCAGTTCACCGCCGCCTATATCGGCCGCGCCGCGCAATGAAATGAGTCCCTCGTTCCTAGAATCGCCGGGTGGACCTCGACGTCGTCTTCCTCGGCACCGCCGCGTCGATGCCGACCGCCCAGCGCAGCCCAGCGGCGCTGCTCGTCCGCCGTGGCAGTGAGCGGCTCCTCTTCGACTGCGGCGAGGGGACTCAGCGGCAGCTGCAGCGTTCCGCGATCGGTCTCCCGGACCTGCAGGAGATCTTCCTCACGCACTTCCACGCCGACCACTTCCTCGGCCTCCCGGGGATGCTCAAGACGTTCGCGCTGCGCGGGCGCGACGAGACGCCCCTCACTGTCTACGGGCCGCACGGTCTGCGCGAGCTGTTCAACCGGCTGCGGCCCTTTCTCGGCCGGCTGCCGTATCCGCTGACGGTTGTCGAGCTCGAGCCGGGCGAGAAATTGGAGCGTGGCGAGTACGTCATCGAGGGGTTCGCCGTCGACCACGGCCCCGACGCGCTCGGCTATGCACTCGTCGAGCCGGAGCGCCCCGGGAGGTTCGACGTGGCCGCGGCCGACGCGCTCGGCGTTCCCGACGGCCCGGCGCGCGGGCGCCTGCAGGCCGGTGAGGAGGTGACGGTCGCCTCCGGCCGCACGGTGACACCGTCAGACGTGCTCGGCGAGCCGCGGCCGGGGCGAACGGTCGTGCTCACCGGCGACACGGCTCCGTCGCCGCTGGTCGTCGAGGCGGCACAGGGGGCAGACCTGCTCGTGCACGAGGCGAGCTTTCTCGCAGAGGAGAAGGAACGCGCCCGCGAGACGCTGCACTCGACGGCGGCCGACGCCGCCGAGGTCGCCCGCCTCGCGCAGGTTCGCCTGCTCGCGCTGACCCACGTCTCGCCGCGCTACTTCGGGCCCGAGCTGGCCGACGAGGCGCGCAGCGTGTTTCCAGACACCGTCGTCCCCCGCGACTTCGACCTGATCGAGGTGCCGTTCCCGGAACGGGGCGGGCCGCGGCTCGTCAAGGGCGGCGCTCGGCCGCCCCGCACGGAGGAAGTGCCTATGATCGAGCCCGCATGAGCGGAATGGTCCAGGTCGCAGTCGCGGGTGACGTCGCCGAGGCGGAGGAGATGCAAGAAATCCTCCGGAACGCCGGCATCGACTCGTCGATCGAGCAGTCGCCGGAAGAGGATGCGGTCACGGTTCTCGTCCCCGAGGCTGAGCTCGAGACGGCGCAGGAGGCGATCGAGGCCCTGACCGAACCCGACGAGCTGATCTCGGAGCCCTAGCCAATGCCGACGGTGACATTCTTCCGTGGCAGGGCGCGTCTCATCGCAGGCGCGACCTCGCGGTCGCCACGCTCTTCGTAGTCGCGCCTTCGCAGAAGAGCTCGTCCGCGACGCTTGCGTCGGTCCCGGGGCACTCGTGCTCGACCTCGGCGCCGGCGGCGGCGTCCTCACCCGCGCTCTCGCCGACGCAGGTGTGCGCGTGCGCGCCGTCGAGCTCGATCCAGCAGCGCTCCGGCAGCTGAGGGCGCGGTTCGGCGACGACCCGCGCGTCGAGGTGGTGGAAGGCGACGCGACCGTGTTGGCGCTGCCGGACGAATCCTTCGCCGTCGTCGCGAACCTGCCGTTCGCCGCGTGCACGGCGATCCTGCGGCGACTCCTGAGCGAGCCCGAGGTTCCGCTGACACAGCTCGACGCGATCGTCGAGTGGGGATTGGCTGCGAAGCGGACGGCGGTCTGGCCCTCGACGGTGCTCGGCTGCATGTGGGGAGCCTGGTACGAGCTGAGCCTCGTCAGGCGGGTGCCGCGTGCCTGCTTCGCCCCGCCGCCGAGCGTCGACGCGGCGGTGCTCCGCGCGACACGGCGTCCTGAGCCGCTCGTCCCGCCGGCACAGGCCGCCGCGTACGCGGCCCTTCTCCAACGCGCTTTCGCGGCTCGAGCACCGCTCGACCGGATCCTGCCTCGCGGCCTGGTTCACCGAGCCGCCCTCGAGCTCGGCTTCGACCCGCACGCCGCCGCCCGCGACCTCGACGTACGGCAGTGGGCGCGGCTCTATGCCGCGATCAGATCTGCCACGTCCCGTCCACGAGCAGCGGCAGCTCGTCGCCGCCGCGGGTCACGCCCGAAACGGTGACGTCGTCCGACCCGACCATGAAGTCGACGTGGATGGCGCTCTCGTTGATCCGCGGCAGGTCCGCGGGATCCGCGATCGGGCTCGCGTAGGCGTCGCCGAGCGCGATATGGCTCGCGGCGTTCTCGTCGAGCAGCGTGTTGAAGAACGTGCGGCCGAGGCGCCCGATCCGGCTCTTGCCGTCGACGAGCGCCACCTCGCCGAGCCGTGCCGCGCCATCGTCGGTGGCGCAGCGCTGTCGCAGCGCCTCCGCATTCGCGTCAGCTTCGATCTCGACCGCCCGCCCTCCCTCGAAGCGGACGCGCAGTCCCTTCACGATGGCCCCGCCGACGTCGAGCGGCTTCGTCGACGCGACGTAGCCCTGGGTCCGCTCGGGATCGGGCGTCGTGTAGAGCTCCTCCGTGGGGAGGTTCGGCACATGCCTGATGCCGCTCCGGGTCGTCGAGGAGCCGCCCGCCTTCGCAAAGCGCGAGCTGGGGAGGAGGCCGACCGTCAGATCCGTGCCCGGACCTACGAACTGCAGAGCGTCGAGGTCGAGAGCGTCGAGACGGGACGCCACCTGCCAGATCTCGTCGATGCGATGCTCCCAGGCCGCCACCGGATCGGGCTCGTCGAGCCGGCAAACGTGGATGACGTCACGCCAGAGCGCCTCGACTGCAGCCGCCGGCTCGAGCCCGGGGAAGACGAGTTGCGCCCACGCCTCCGTCACGAACGGCGAGACGGTCCAGGCGACGGATCGGTCGTCGACCACCTTGAACAGCTCCGGCACCGTGGGCAGCCGATCGCGGCCGGCGCGCTCCGGGTCGAGCCCGTCGAGCGCGCCGGGAGGAACGAACGGCGTGAGGACGACGCGAGCCGCGTCGAGGTCGCCGAGGTCGAGCAGCCGCCGCCCCAGCCACGGCGGGACCCAGTCGAGCGCGTCGTCGGGCGATGATTCGATGCGGATCCGCTTCACCTGGGCGTCGAAGTAGACGACGTCCACGTAGCGCGCGCCTCGTTCGTACGCGCCGCGGGCGATCCGCCGGACGAGCGGCGCCGCTTCGAGCGGGCCCTCGACCGCCAGAACCTGATCCGGCTGGACGTTCGCGCCGAAGCCGACGATCAGTTCTGCATAGCGGTCGAGCAACTCGTCGTTCACGGACGGGACGGTATAGCGTCGCGCGTCTTTCACCACTCGCTCCACCCGTCGATCCGCGGCGAGACGCCGAGGTAGACCTCGAGCTCGTCCGCACCAATCCCAGTTGATGTAGAGGATTGCCAGGACTTCGTCGCGACTGAGAGCGACTCGCTCCCACGCGATGTCGTCGGGGAAGCCGCCGAACAAGCCGTCGCGCTCGAGCCACTGCCGTTTACGCTCGTCGACATCGGCCGAAGTCCAGCGTGAGGCAGCTGCGAGCTCGGCGGTCCAGAAACTCTCGAGCACTTCCGCCTCCGTCGCTCGTCGCATCGTCCGCACGGCCACATTTCACCCGCTAGCGTCACGCCCGTGGAAGAGGCCGACCTCGAGCTCCGCCGCCGCACCTATGCGTTCTTCGTGGAGCACGGCCGCGCCCCGGTGGCCTCCGAGCTCGGCGACGCGGACGAGGTCCTCGAGGGCTGGCGCCGTTTGCACGCCGAGCACGCAGTCGTTCTCAACCCGAGTACCGACGAGTTGCGAATGCTCAACCCGTTCTCGGTCGTGCCGGCTACCCACCGCGTTCGCGCCGGGGGTCGCTGGTGGTATGGCAACTGCGCCTGGGACGCACTCGGCATCTGCGCCGCACTCCACACGGGCGGCCGGATCGAGACGTCCTGCCCCGACTGCGGCGAGCCGCTCGCCTTCGAGCTTCGCGACGGGCGGCCCGACGACGACTCGCTCCTCTTCCATTGCCTCGTTCCTGCCTCACACTGGTGGGACGACATCGTCTTCACCTGAAGCGGGATGAATCTCTTCCGGTCGGAGGAGCACATAGCCCGCTGGCTCGGCGGCAGAGAGCCCGGCGCGACGATTCCGGTGACGAAGCTCGCGGAGCTCGCACAGGCGTGGTGGCACGACCGCCTGGCGCCCGACTGGGGCCCGCACACGCGCGAGCAGAACATGGCGATCCTGGACCGGCTCGGGCTCAGCGGGGAGTTCTGGACTTTGCCATGATCCGTGGCTCATCTGCTTCTTCGAGGGAGGGAACGCGATGCACACGGTCATCCGGAGGTATCAGGGCGTTACGGACACCGCGGAAGTGGCACGGCGTGCCGTCGAGGAGTTCGCGCCGCAGCTCCGCGATGCGCCTGGGTTCCAGGGGTACTGGGTCGTCGACGCGGGCGGGGGCGTCCTCGCGACGATCAGCGTCTTCGAG
>DASSLB010000281.1:0-6369 GCA_035689945.1 Gaiellaceae bacterium
GGGCATGCCGTCGGCGACGTCCTCCTTTGGCTCGGGCTGGTCACAGCGGTGCTCACCGGAGCGATGGCCTTCCTGCAGCGGCACCTGAAGCGCATGCTCGCCTACTCGGTCCTCTGCCACATCGGGATCATGCTCGCGGGAATCGGCCTCCTCGACTCGGCGGGGCTCGCCGGCGCCGAGCTGATGTTTCTGGCGCACGCCCTCCTGACGGCGGGGCTGTTCTTCGTTGCGGGGATCCTCCATGTCGACCACGTACGGATCGACGAGCTGCACCTGCACGGGCTGGGTCGCGGCTCCTGGGTGCCGGCCGTTGCCTGGTTCGCCGGGACGATCGGGCTCATCGGGACGCCGTATGTCGGTATCTACCTCGGGCACGGCCTGATCGACGAAGGCGCTGCGCAGGCGGGGAGGGCGTGGGTGCTCGCGCTGCTGTGGCTCGGCTCGGCTCTGACAGGAGCGGCGCTGCTCCGTGCCGGCGCGCGCATCTTCCTCGGCTGGGGAGACACCGACGATCCGCTGCTCGGCGAGCCGCTGGAGGAAGACCCTCGCGAGCGGCAGGTCTTTCGGCCGCTGTTGGTGGCCGTCGCGGTGACGGCCGTCGTGCTCGGCATCGCGATCAGCGTGGTGCCGGGGCTCGGCCAGCGGGCAGAGTACGCGGCCGACCGGTTCCGCGATCGCGCCGGCTATGCGGCACGGGTCCTCCGCAATCGCCCGATGACGCCGCCGCGAAGCCTGCCCGTCACGATCCGGCACACCTCGCTCGAGTCGGTCCTCTACGGCTGCGGTGCGACGATCTTCGCCATTTGCCTCGCCGGTGCAGGCCTTTACCGGCGCCGCCTCCCGCGTGCGGTTCTGGCGCCGATCCGGGTGCTGCGGTCCATGCACAGCGGTGTAGTGGGGGACTACGTGACCTGGGTGGCGGTGGGAACCGCCGTCACAGGCGGCATCTGGGCCTTGCTCCTCCATGGGTAGCGACGAGCGGGAAGGTGTCGCTACCTTTGCGCGGTGGAGCGTGGGGAGATCCACACGGGCAGAGGCGGGCTCGTCGAGCACGCGATTCCCGAGGAGGCCGAGGAGCTCTGGGCGGAGGACGGCGCCGAGCACGTCGGCTGGTTCTGCGTCCGCACCGACCCGTTCCCATGCCCCGCGCCGGACTGCTCCTTCGTAGCCGTGTTCATGACGGCTGCGCACCTCGTGCTCGTCTGGGAGGAGCAGGACGACCCCAATCTCCTCCGCCACGCGCAGCGTGCCAAGGAGGTCGGCCGCAACCCGCGGATCATCTCCTACGAGACCGACTTCGGCCCGAGCGCCTCGTACTACGCGTGGGAGGCCGCCGGGCGGCCCGTGCACGGCGTCCGCGGCAAGTAGTTCCATGGATCTGAGCCGCTTCGGCGCGGCTCCGGCCTGGTCGCTCGGGGTCGAGGAGGAGCTGATGCTCGTCGACGCCGAGACGCTCGAGCCCGCGCGCGACGGCTTCTCGCGCGTGTTCGGCGAGGCGACGGAACGGATCAAGCCCGAGCTGTTCGAGTCCTTCGTCGAGATCACGACGGCCGTGGTCGCGACGCCGGAGGAAGTCGAGGCGGAATTGCGGGAGCTCCGACAGGAGGTGGCGGAGCGGGCAGCCGTGCATGGACTCGCCGTGCTCGCCACGGGCTCGCATCCAACGGCGCACGGTCGCGTGCCGATCGTGCCGGTCGAGCGCTACGAGCGGATGAGGGACAAGCTCGGGCCTCAGCTCGACCGGCAGCTGGTCTGCGGGATTCACGTCCATGTCGCCGTGCCCGATCCGGACACGTGCCTCCGCGCCTTCGAAGGTGTCGTGCCGCGGTTACCGGAGCTGCTCGCCTCCTCCGCGAACTCGCCGTACTGGGACGGCGTGGCCAGCGGCTGGCGCTCGATCCGCTCCCAGATCCTGCTCGAGATGCCGACCGGCGGCACGCCGCCGGTGCTGCGGAGCTGGGACGACTGGCAGGCGGCGAGCCGCCACGACAGCACGCGGCGCCACTGGGACGTCTGGCCGCGGCCCGAGTACGGGACGCTCGAGGTGCGCGTCATGGATCAGCCGACGTCGCTGCGGCGAACGGCCGAGCTCGCGGCCGACGTGCAGCGGCTCGTGCGCGATGCCGCGGACTTCGCCGGCGAGCCATTCGACCGCGGCGAGTACGAAGCGGCGCGCGAGCGGGCCGGGCGCGATGGCGGCGGGCCGGAGGCCGAGCGCCAGCTCGAGCTTGGGCCCGAAGGTGCACTGCGGGAGATCGCGGCCCTGACGTTAGGCTGAGCCGATGGCGACTCAGACGGACACGATCCAGGTCGGCGGCGTCCGCTGCGAACGGTGCGTGATGCGGCTCGCGCACGCGCTCGAGGGCCACGATGGCCTCGAGAGTGCGAACGCGAACCTCATGGGCCAGGTCTCGCTCGCCTGGGACGACGAGCAGACGAGCCGCGAAGCGATCGTCGAGCGGTTGACGAAGTCCGGCTTTCCCGAACTGGCGGCCGTCTAGCGGAATGGCCGCGTCGGCGGCGCCGTTTCGGGAGAGCATGGCGCTCGCTGGTACGGTGGACCGCGTGGACGCCGAGCCGGAAGTGGAGGACGCGCAGCGGCTCGCGACCGAGGCGCGCGATCGCGTTCGGTTCGAGGAGGACGCGCTCGCGCTCTCCGAGCAGGTCTATCGAGTCGCGCGGCATCTCGCGGGTTCCCGCGAGGAGGCCGACGATCTCGTGCAGGAGACGTATGCCCGCGCGTTCCGCAGCTGGCGATCGTTCCAGCCCGGCACGAACATGCGTGCCTGGCTGCTGCGAATCCTCACGAACCTCAACATCGACCGTGGACGGCGGCAGCAGCGGGCACCGCAGATGCAACCGCTCGAAGCGAACGACTACTACCTCTACGACCGTCTCTCGGAGGACGGGGACGGCCCCTCCGACGAGGATCGGGTCGTTGAGCGACTCTCGCAGGACGACATCGTGACGGCGCTCTCCGCGGTGCCGCACGACTTTCGCGACGTGCTCGTGCTCGTCGATCTCGGCGACTTCAGCTACGCGGACGCGGCGCAGATCCTCGACATCCCGGTGGGCACGGTGATGTCGAGACTGCACAGGGGGCGCCGCATCCTGAAGCGGGAGCTGGCCGAGTCCGCCCTGGAGGAGGCCACATGATGGATCCGTGCGCGCACTGCGAGGAGATGATGCAGCCGTATCTCGACCACGTCCTCACCGACGAGGAGATGGCCGCGGCGGAGGCACATCTCGCCGAGTGCGAAAAGTGCCGCAGGCGCTACCGCTTCGAGGAGAGCCTGCGGGTGTACGTGCGCAAGGCGGCGGACGAGCAGATGCCCGAGGAGTTGCGGGTGAAGCTCGCCTCGCTCAGGATTCCGCTCGAGTAGCGACGTCGACGTCGCCGGGCGGTGTCAGGTCGTCGCAGGCGACGAGCCTCGCGGGCAGCGATTTCGCGCCTTCGTCGGGGACGTGGTTCCAGGCGGTTCGTGCGAGCAGGACGGGGTGCAGGCGTACGCCGGCGTAGGTCGCGGCTACAGCGTCGCCGCCGTGCGCACGCCAGTCATCGATCACGCGGTCGACGGCCCGCGGGTCGAGGTTGGGACCGTCGGCGAGCGCGACGATCGCGGCCTCCGCGTCGGTCGGAAGGGCTGCGAGACCGCAGCGAAGCGAGGCGCCCGGGCCTCGCTCCCAGTCGGTGCACTGGACGCTCTCCACCGGCAATGCGTGGGCTCCGCTCACGACGACGATCTCGTCGACGGAGCTCTCCTCGAGCGCGGCGAGCACCTTCGGCAGCAGCTCGACCTGCTTGGGCGGATCGGCCCCGTAGCGGGACGAGGCGCCCGCCGCGAGGACGATGGCGGCGATCACTCGATCGCGGCCTGCGCGCGCTGGACGAGCGCTCGGGCGAGCGGCACCTTCCACTCCGTTCGCGGCAGGGGCGTCGCCTTGCCGAGCTCCTCGACGCTCCCGATCAGCCATGGGATCGGTGCGACGCCGGCCAGCGCGATTCGCGTTTCGCCGCCGACCTTTGCAGCGCCGACGCCGACCAGCGGGAACGACCACCGCTTGCGGTCCATCGCCTTCAGGTACGCGCTAGCCTCGACGGCAGGCAGCTCGACCTCGAGGATCAGCTCGCCGTCCTCGAGCGTCGTCGTGCGCCGGTCGCCTTCGTCCGGGAGCCGGTAGAGCTCCTCGATCGCGAGCTCGCGCCGGTTCGTCCGTAGCCGCGCGTCGAGCGCGACGAGCGCGGCGGCCACGTCGGATGGATGCGCCGATGCGCAGAAGTCGTTCGCGTAGATCGCGTGCTCGCGGTGCTCGCCGTCCCTCGCGTGGCAGCGGTCACCCCCGTGGAGCCGGCAGCGGTAGCCGAGCCGCCAGTACCAGCAGCGCGTCGACTGGAGGAGGTTGCCCCCGAGCGAGCCCATGTTCCGAAGCTGAGGCGACGCGGCGAGCCGGCACGCCTCGCGCAGGGCCTCGGGGATCGACGGCTCGACCTCGAGCTCCGCGAGCGTCGTTCCGGCTCCGATCACCCCGTCGCGGATTCCGCGCGGCACGACGCCGCGCACGTCGACGAGCCGCTCCGTCTCGAGCAGGCCCTCCCGCAGCAAGGGCACGACCTCGGTCCCGCCGTGGACGAGGACACCGCCGTCGAGCGCCTCGACGCTAGACGGCCGCAGGAGCTCCACGCTTCTCCTTCGTCTTCGCGGCTTCGAGTGCGCGCAGCATCTCCTCTCGCGAGATCGGCAGCTCGTGCACCTCGGCACCCGTCGCGTCGCGGATCGCGTTCGCGATCGCGGCGGCGATGGGCACGATCGGAGGCTCACCGAGCCCCTTCGAGCCGAGGTTCGTCAGGTGCTCGTCGGGCTTGTCGACGAACTCGCACACGATGTCCGGCACGTCGGCGATGGTGGGCATCCGGTACGCGTCGAGCGAGGTGGTGAGCACGCGACCGGTCTCGGGATCGAGCAGGCGCTCCTCGGAAAGCGTGTGGCCGATGCCCTGGATGACCCCGCCTTCGACCTGGCTCGAGGCGCTGAGCGGATTGATGATGCGTCCGACGTCATGGATCGCCGCGACGCGCTCGACGCGCACCTCGCCGGTCTCGACGTCGACCGCAACCTCGACGACGTGGACGCCGAAGGTGAGGACGCTCATCCCGGTCGGATTCGGCCCTCGGGCACCCTTGCCCAGGATCTGGGCCTCCTCGAGCAGGCCGACGACCTCCTCGACCGGCGTGTCCTTCGGCAAACCGCGCTGCTCAGCGATGTCCTCGATCTGCTCGCGGGCGTCTGCTGCGGCCGCCCGCACCGCCGGTCCCATCGACGGCGTCGTCGACGAGCCGGCCGAGATCGAGGCGTATGGTCCGCGCGCCGAGTCGCCGAGCACGACGTCGACCTTCTCGAGCGGCAAGCGAAGCTCCTCGGCCGCGATCTGGGCCATCGCCGTCCGCGTGCCGGTGCCGATGTCCTGCATCGCAGTGACCACCGTCGCGCGCCCGTCGGAACCGAGCCGCACCCAGGCGTAGGAAGGAGGTCCACCGCCGCCATACCAGATCTGGCTCGCCATCCCGACGCCGCGCTTCCAGACCGCGTCGGAGCGCGCCCGCACCTCGTGGCGCCGCTCCCAGTGTGGCTCTGCGAGGCGGTAGCACTCCTCGAGGTTCTTCGACGAGTACGGCGTGCCCTCGTTGGACTCCGCGTAGTTCGACCGCCGCAGCTCGAGCGGGTCGATCTCGAGTCGCGCCGCCAGGTCCTCGATCAGGCACTCGAGGCCGAACGTCCCCTCCGCGAAACCCGGCGCGCGAAACGCCTTCATCGGCGGCGTGTTGAGCTTCGCCGCGTGGGTCACAGTGCGCACGTTGTCGCAGGCGTAGAGCGAACGCATCGGGCCCTCCGTCGGAGAGCTCCAGCCCGACCAGCCCACGGAGTTCGTGAACTCCCCCTCGAGCGCCACGATCGTGCCGTCGCTGCGGGCGCCGGCCCGGAGCCGCTGGATTGTCGAGTTCCGGTTGCCCGCCGAGGTGTGCTCCTCGTGGCGCGTCAGCGCGCAGCGCACCGGCCGCCCGGTCCGCTTCGCGAGCTCGGCGGCGACGAACGTGTACTCGTCGGGGCTGTTCTTTGCGCCGAAGCCGCCGCCCATGAACTCGCAGACCACCCGCACTTTGTCCTCGGGCAGGCCGAGCGTCTCGGCGACCTCCTGCCGGACGCCCCAGATGTACTGCGTCGAGATGTAGACGTCGAGGGTGTCGCCCTGCCACTCGCAGATCGCCTGGTGGGTCTCGAGCGAGTTGTGGAGGACGGTCTGCGTCCGGTAGGTCCCCTCGACGACCACGTCGGCCTCGGCGAATGCGCGGTCGACGTCGCCGCGCTCGGA
>DASSLB010000282.1:0-4011 GCA_035689945.1 Gaiellaceae bacterium
GCACGGCAACGCTGCGGTCGTCCGGGTCCTATCCGGCCTCTTCTCGACCACCTCCGGCGGTGCCGAGCTCGGCTGCACGATCGGCTGCCAGTTGAAGACGACGACGAAGTACTCGTGGCCGACCTGGTCGCGCAACGCGAACACGCCGACGGCCGTGGCGCAGATGCGCGCGGCGGCCTTGGCCGCCGCCTCCTAAAGCTTCGCGAGTAGCTCGCGCAGACGTGCGGCACGGGCCGGCGCGGCGGGCTCGTCGTCGTGGCGGAAGTAGACGTAGACCGGCTCCTTCGCCGCGGCCACGGCGGCGGCGAATGCCTCGTCCGGCTCCTCACGCCGGCGGAGGTAGCGGAACGGCGCCGGATGCTCCAGGTCGTCGACGCGGACGGCCCCGGCCTCCGAGAGCCGCGGCTCGATGCCGTCCCACGACGCGTGCTCGAGGTCGAAAGCGAGCCGCAGCGAGGGATCGAGCGAGCCGAGCAGGAGCTCGAGTGCTCCCTCGTCGCGCGCCTTCTTCAGCGAGATGCGGATCGGTCCGAGCCGGTCGCCGAGGTGCCGCACACGTGGCTCGAACGCGTCGAGCATGCCCAGCCGGTCGCCGGGCAGCTTCGGCGCGAACTCGAACCCGTCCGGCACCTGCTCGCCCCAGCGGCGGAACTGGTCTTCAGCGGGCAGCCGGTAACCGGTCGTGTTCAGCTCGACGGTCGAGAAGCGCTCGGCGTAGAACGCGAGGAAGCCGGATGGATCGAGGCCCGGGGGATAGAAGCCGGGTCGCCAGCTCGGATACGACCAGCCCGAGGTGCCGACGCGGACGTCTACGGCGCCGTGCGGTCGTTCGCGACGAAGGCCTCGTACGTCACGGGCATCTTCTCAGCCAGGAACGACTCGACCGCCTCGGCGTAGTGGCGGATCTCGCGCTGCGCGGTCTCCGCGGCCCGCAGCGACACGAAGTTCATGAGCGCCCGCGCGTTCACGGTCCAGAAGAACTCGGTGTATGCGCCGACCGGGAGCACGCAGCGCGCGATCTCGCGCGCGATGCCGGCCTCGACGAGCTCCTCGTACGCGGCGTACGCGGTCCGGTAGACGGACTCGAGCGTCTCGCGGGTCGACTCCGCCAGCTCCGGCTCGACCGTCTCGAAGGTGTAGGCACCGGGCTTGCCGACCTGCGTGCGCACGTCCTCGGGCGCCGGGACGTAGAAGTCGTCGGTCGCTTTCGCGTAGCGCATCGAAAACTCGTTGAACGAGCCGATGCGGTGCCGGAACCACTCGCGTGCGACGAAGATCGGGCAGCGAATGTGGAAGCGGAAGCTGTTGTGCTCGAACGGAGTCCCGTGCCGCTCGCGCAGCAGGAAGCGGATCAGTCCCTCGTCGGAGGCATCCATCGCGTCCTTGTGCCGCGCGAACGAGACGCGGGCGGCGTTGACGACGGAGAGGTCGTCGGCCATGACCGCGTCCAGCCGTACGAACCCGTGGTCGAGGACGGGGCGGTAGTCCGGGATCGCCGGTGCGTCAGTCACTGCAGCCACGGGTAGGGGAGGCTACGGCCCGAACCGGATGGTACGTCGAACGCTACGCGGTTACGGCTCGGAGCACCGTCTGGCCCGGCTCCGCGCCACTCGGGTTCGGCCGGGTGACCACCCAGGAGTCGCCCTTCTGAAGGGAGTACGGAGCGTTGAAGGTCAGCGTCAGCGTGTCGGGGGAGCTGCGTGCGATGCGGAACGCTCCGCACTGGCCCCACGGCTTGCCGTTGCGGACGAGGTAGACCTCGTAGTAGGTGTGCCCGGGCAACTTGGGCAGGCCGACGACGCTGAGCCGCATGGGCCAGTTGCCGTTCCTGGCGTGCCAGACCGCGAGCGTCGCGCGCGCGTTCGGCGCGGCCTGGGTGCCAGTGAGTGCGAGCAGCCTGGGAGTTTCGCCCTTCGCCGTGCTGCTACCGCCGCGGTTGTTGCCGACGGCATAGCCGGCGACGAAGACCACGGCGATCGACAGCGCAGCCGCGAGGAGAACCAGTGTCCGTCGCTTCACGACCCGCCGGTGGTGCAGGCTGAACACGCCGAAGTTCGGCGCCTTCTGCAGGCTCGGCGGCAGCTCCGGCGGTGGGCCCGCCTGGAGGAGCAGCTCGTGCGCGTGGCGCAGCCGCTCGCGCTCGGCGCCGGTCTCCTCGGTGCCGATCAGCTCGTCGAAGTTGGGCTCGCGGGTCAAAGCACCTCTCCTTCCAGCACCTCGGCGAGCTTCGCAAGGCCGCTGCGAGTTCGTGTCTTCACCGTTCCGAGTGGGAGACCTAGGTACTCGGCCACCTCGCTCTGCGACATGCCGCTCCAGTAAGCGAGCTCGATGACCTCGCGCTCGCGCGGCTCGATCTCCTCGAGAGCGCGGTGCACGCGCCACGAGACCTCCGCGTCCTCCGCCTGCTGCGCAGGGCCGGGCTCGCCGGACGCGAGCTCGGGAAGCTCCGTGTCGGTGGGAGGCCCGTTGCGGCGCAGCCGGTCGACGATCGCGTTCCGCGCGACCGTGTACAGCCAGCCGCCGGCCGCGCCGCGTTCCGGCCGGTACGTCGAGGCGGAGCGCCAGATGGCCGCGAACGCCTCTTGGACGGCGTCCTCGGCGTGGCCACGGTCGCCGAGCCTCCGGAGGGCGAGGCTGAAGACCGGCCTGACGTAGCGGCCGTACAGGATCTCGAAGGCGTCGCGGTCGCGCTCGCCGACGCGCGCGAGCAGCTCCGCGTCGGACGAATCCGACGCGTCGGGCGGCTCGTGTGCGGTCTCTGCAGGGACGGCACGCAGGCGGGGCTGGGGCACCTCGAGGGCAATCTCCATATCGCCTCTGTTCTTACGCATCCGAGCCCGTTCTGGATTGCAGCGCTAGTTCTGTGCCTCCGCGAAGCGACGCTCGACCTCGGTCCAGTCGACGACGTTCCACCAGGCCTCGAGGTAGGCAGGGCGCTTGTTCTGATACTTGAGGTAGTAGGCATGCTCCCAGACGTCGATCCCGAGCAGCCGGACGTCACTCTGCGATATGGGGGAATCCTGGTTCGCGGTGGAGTAGACGGCGAGGCCGGTTCCGTCCCACACGAGCCACGTCCACCCGCTGCCGAACCGCTTCACGCCGCCGTCGTTCACCGCCGTGCGGAGCTCCTCGAACGAGCCGAACGCATCGTCGATCGCCGAGCGCAGCGCACCCCCGGGCTCCCCGCCGCCGTCCGGGCCCATGATCTGCCAGAACAGCGAGTGGTTCGCGTGGCCGCCGACGTTGTTCCGCACGGCCGCCTGCTTGTCGGAGGGAATCGCGTCGAGATTCGTGAGGATGCTCTCGACGGAGTCGTCCGCCCACTGGGTCCCCTCGAGCGCGGCGTTCGCGTTCGTGACGTACGCCCCGTGGTGCAAGTCGTGGTGGATGCGCATCGTCTCGGCATCGATGTGAGGCTCGAGCGCGTCGTACGCGTACGGCAGATCGGGCACTTCGAAGGCCATCTCGTCGGCTCCTTTCGGCAGCTCTCTCCCTGCGACGGAGGATATGCTCCGCGCTCGTGTCCACGCTTGCCTACAGGTTCGAGGAGATTGCCCCGCGCCCGCTACGCGCGGAGGTGTACGAGCTCGACGGGATCTCCCGCGCCGCGGTCGAGGCGCACTACAAGCTCTACGAGGGCTACATCGCGAAGCGGAACGAGATCCTCGGCCGGCTCGCAGACGTCGACCTCGCTGCCGCCAACCAGACCTTCTCCGAGCTCCGCGCGCTGAAGGTCGACCTGACCTTCGCGATCGGCGGGATCAAGAATCACGAGCTCTACTTCGGACACCTCGGCGGCGCCGGCGGAGATCCGGACGGCGCGTTCGGCAGCCTCGTCACGCGCAACTTCGGTTCGGCCGCCGCCTGGCACGCCGACCTCAAGGCGACGGGCATGGCCGGGCGGGGGTGGGCCTGGACTGCGTACGACTGGGACGAGGGTCGCCTCTTCAACTACATCGGCGATGCGCAGAACACCTTCCCCGTCTGGAACGCGACGCCGCTCGTCGCGCT
>DASSLB010000283.1:0-2168 GCA_035689945.1 Gaiellaceae bacterium
GACGACGACGAGGAGAGCGTCGTCGGTCGAAGAGCCGGCTACCTCATCGTCGAAAAGGACGACAAGGCTTCACCGCTCGATCGCGAGGGCTAATGCGGTGCGGGGGAAAACGAGGCTTCCCCCGCACCGTGATGTCGCTCGCGCTTACGCGGCGAGGAGACGGTCGAAGAAGGAGCGGTAGCGCGTGAGCGCGACGCGTAGATCCTCGGTCGAGACGTCGTCTCCGCGGTCCCACTGGCCCTCGAGTCGTTGGCGTTCCTGCGAAAAGCTGGCTGCGAGCCGTTGCATGAGGTCGGCAACCAGAGCGTCCGCCTCTGCGACCGCGTCGCGGGGCTGGTCGACGAAGCTCGCCTGAATCTCCTGCCAGCGGCTCGTGAAGCGTTCAGTCTGATCGCTGGGCAGGAGCGGCTCACGCCCGGCCCGCACACTTTGGTCTTGTTGCGCTTGCACGTCGTCGGCTTCGTCGGCGACCGGGTCACGGTTGAGAGATGCATCCGCCCCGGCGCTCTCAGCGACCGGGCCTTGATCGGTTGGTTCGTACGAACCAGTGGTGTCGTCGATCGGCCGCTGGTCTTCGAGCGATCGGTCCACTTCGTCGGTGCTGGCTGTTTCGGCCAGGTCACGGGTGCTCAGCCCTTGATCTCTCATCTAGCGCACCGTCCTTTCGGTTGGCTGAGGGGCGACGTCGTCCTGCAGGTCGCGCTGTTCGCGGGTGGTTGCCTGCTCGGTGGCCGGTTCGACGAGTTCGTCGAAGAGCGCGCGGTAGTGACGCATGGCCTGGCGTAGGTCCTCGGTCGAGTCGCTGCCCTCTGCGCTTGCCTGAGCGAGGCGATGCCCTTGCCGGTAGTTCTCGACGACCTGCGGGTGGTCGACCGAGATGTCTGCGGCACGCTGATCGAAATCCTCGATCGGGTAGCCGCGCTCGGCCATCACCGACTGGATCAGGCTGTCGGCGCTTGCGACCGCGCCGCGCGGGTCATCGACGAACTGGGCCTGCACGCTCTGCCAGTTCTGCAGGTAGCGGTCGCGCGACGCCTGCGGCAGAGGCCGGATCTCGAGCTGCCTACGGCGCTCTTCTCGTGCTTGCAGCTCTGCCTCGGCTTCCTGTTTCGAATCCGTGGTGCCGAGCGCACGCTCGTACTCGGGGCCGAACTGCTGCTGGAGCCTGCCCGTGCGGCGGCGCGCCAACGCTTGCCAGACGACGACAGCGATCACGGCGACGACGGCGAGGGCAATCAGGACCCACACCCATGAGGGCATCAGATACCTCCTTGAGGTTCAGGCGCGGCGGCGTGAGTGACGCTGCGCACTTGGGGGCAACGGGCGTGCGCCGTTGCCGGATACGCGCAGATGGTGATCGCTTACCCCCTGGCTGCGAGCTCGCGTCGGCTGGGCGCGGCTGCTTCCAAACGGCGCAATGTGGGGAGGCCGGCGAGCGCGGGAATCATCGGTAGCCACAGGTTGATCAGCCGGTAGGCGAAGACGGCGAGAAGTGCCGGCAAGAGTGCGATCTTGAGCCAGCCGAGGGAGTAGGGGAGGAGTACTTCGACGACGCCTGCACCGCCGAGGGGGAGCGCGCGCCGGCTCAACGCGTAGCCCGTCGCGTAGCCGACGACGAGCTGGGCGACCGGTGGCGGCTGCGCGGAGAACGCCTGCAAGGTCGCCCAGAGACAGAATACGTCGCCGGTCCAGTAGGCGAGCGTCCCGACGAAGGCGAGGCCGTGACGAAGCGGCGTGCGCGCAAAGAGCACGACTAGTTCGAGCGCTTCCAGACTGTGGAAGATCGGCTTCCCGATGAGGGGCCAGCGGCGAATGCGGGTCTTGAACCGCAGCGCCACGGCTGCGAGCGCGGCTCCGATCGGCGGGCCAATGATCCAGGGGACGGTGAGGCTCGCACTGATCGTCGGGTGCCAGATGACGACCACGATCGCCGCGGCGAGCGTCGCCGGGGTGAGGACCGCGTACTCGAGCATTCCCAGTCCGAGCACGCGTCGCCTCACCTCCTTTTCGGACAGACCGGCGCGGCGCAATGTCATCCGGTCAAGCGCGAAGCCGCCGCCGTGGACGAAGACCCCGAAGCCCGCTGCGACGAGTGCTGCGGCTTTGGGCACTGCCAACTCCGCTCCGCGATCGATCCGCGCAACCTCGCGATAGGCGACCGTGTAGCC
>DASSLB010000284.1:0-3318 GCA_035689945.1 Gaiellaceae bacterium
ACGGCCTCCCCGACCGCGTGACCCTCGGCGCCGACCGACTCTCCGGGCCAGACCGTGCCGTCCGCGAGCGCCAGATAGCTCATTCGAACGCCACCCCACCCCCGGCGAGCGTCATCCGCACCATCCCGGCCAACGTCGAGCCGAGCAGCCAGGAGTTCCCCGACCGCGAGCGGAACGGCTGCTCGCCGACCCTCCACTCGCATTCGAGATCGAGCAGGACGAGATTCGCGCGCGCGCCCGCCTCGACGCGCGGCCGGTCGAGCCCGAAGATCCGCGCCGGACCGGCCGACATCCGCTCGAGCAGCGTCTCGAGCGGCAGCAGGCCGGGCCTAACGAGGTGCGTGTAGAGCGCACCGAACGCGGTCTCGAGGCCCGTGACCCCGAACGGCGCCGCCTCGAACGGCACCTCCTTCTCGTGCACGGCATGGGGTGCGTGGTCGGTTGCGATCGCCTCGATCGTCCCGTCCCGCACCGCGTCCAGCAACGCGACCCGATCCCGCTCCGCGCGCAGCGGCGGATTCATCTTCACGTTCGGATCGAGTGAGCGCACCGCGTCGTCGGTGAGGACGAGGTGGTGCGGCGTAGCCTCGCCGCTCGCGGCAACTCCCGCCCCCCGTGCGCGGCGCAGCGCGTCGACCGACTCCGCCGCGGAGAGGTGCAGGACGTGAACGCGACCACGCTCGTAGCCGGCAAGCGAGAGGTCGCGCTCGACCGCGACCGACTCGGCGACCGAGGGGTAGCCCGCGAAGCCGAGCTCAGCCGCGATCCGTCCCTCGTGGACATGCCCGCCGTGCGACAGTGTCGACTCCTCGCAGTGCAGAGCGAGCGGCCGATCGGTCGTCGACGCGTATTGCAGCGCGCGCCGCATCAGCCCGGCCGAGGCAACGGACACGCCGTCATCGGAGAAGGCGACCGCGCCGCTGTCCGCCAGCTCGCCCATATCGGTCAGCTCCTTCCCGCGCTGGCCCCGCGTGATCGCGGCGAGGAAGCCGGTCGGCACCGCCGCGTCGTGGCGCGCAGACTCGACGAGAGCGCCGAGCGTCGCGGCCGAGTCGACAACCGGATCGGTGTTCGGCATCGCGAGGATGGCGCAGTAGCCACCGGCCGCGGCAGCCGCCGTGCCGCTCCCGACGGTCTCCTCGTCCTCGCGGCCGGGAGTGCGCAGGTGGACATGCGGGTCGACGAAGGCAGGCGCCAGAACGAGGCCGTCGGCCTCGACGACGCGGTGCTCGTTCGCATCCACCCTCTCGGCGACCTCGGCGATCGTCCCGTCGTCGATCCGCACTTCGAGCCGCGCGTCGATCCTTTCGACCGGGTCGAGGACGCGCGCGCCGCGAACGACGAGGTTCGCGCCGGGCAGTTCCTTCTGCCAGAGCATCACGCCACCTCCGCGGCAGCAAGCGCCTGAACCCCGACGGGGCCGCCGGTGAGCACGTCGTAGAGGACGGCCATCCGCACCACGAGCCCGGAGCGAACCTGGGTCGCGATCAGAGACTCGGCCGAGTCGGCGACCCGCGGGTCGATCTCGACGCCGCGGTTCATCGGGCCGGGATGCATGACCTTCTGCCCCGGCTGCAGCCGCTCGGGCGTGATCCCCCAGCGCGCCGTGTACTCGCGCAGGCTCGGCACGAAGTTCGCGCCTGCTTCCATGCGCTCGTTCTGCATCCGGAGGACGTAGACGACGTCCGCGTCGCGGATCGCCTCGATGTCGGAGGTCGCTTCGGCGGGAAGCTCGCGCGGCAGGAGCGCCGGCGGGCCGACGAGCGTGGCCCGGATCCCGACGAGCGCGAACGCCTGCAGCAGCGAGCGGGCGACGCGCGAGTGCAGGACGTCGCCGACGATCGCGACGTGCAGGCCCTCCAGCTGGCCGAGCTCCTCGCGCAGGGTGTACAGGTCGAGCAGCGCCTGTGTCGGATGCTGGTGCTTGCCGTCACCCGCGTTGACGACATGCGCATCGGTCACGCGGGCGACGAGTTGCGGCGCGCCGATCTGCGGGTGCCGAATCACGATCACGTCGGGGTCGTACGCGCCGAGCGTCAGCGCGGTGTCCTGCAGCGACTCGCCCTTGTCCACCGAGGAGCCGGCCGACTTCACGTTGAGCGTGTCTGCCGAGAGCCGCTTGGCGGCGAGCTCGAACGAGGACGACGTGCGCGTCGACGACTCGTAGAAGAGATTGACGATGAGGTGACCCTTGAGCGTCGGCAGCTTCTTCACGTGGCGCTCGAGCGAGGTCGCGAACGTGCGCGCCGTGCCGAGCAGCCGCTCGACGTCGTCGAGCGTCAGGTCCGCTACCGAGAGGAGATGCCGTTTCGGCGGGTCTCCAGGCGGACGGAGGTCGTCGGTGACGAGACGGATCATCGGCTCTCCTCCTCTGGGCTCGAGACGAGCAGGACGGCGTCGACCTCGTCCACCTCGACGAGCTGCACCTGGATCCGCTCGCCACGGGCAGTGGGCAGGTTCTTGCCGATGTAGTCCGGCCGGATCGGCAGCTCGCGATGACCGCGGTCGACGACCACGGCGAGCTGGACACGTGCCGGCCGACCATAGTCGAGAAGCGTCTCGATGGCGGCGCGAATCGTGCGTCCGGTGTAGAGGACGTCGTCGACGAGGATGACCGTTCGGCCGTCGAGTGGGAAGTCGAGCTGTGTCGCGCGCACGACGGGCTGCGCGGCCAGCGGTGCTTCGCCGCGCCGGACCGCGACATCGTCGCGATGGAAGGTGATGTCGACCGTCCCCAGGTCGGGCGCGACCCCAGCGCGCTCGTCGATCAGGCGCGCCAGCCGCCGCGCGAGCGGGACGCCTCGGGTCTGGATCCCGACGAGCGCGACGTCGTCGAGCTCGGGGTTGCCCTCGATGATCTCGTGGGCGATTCTGGAAAGGGTCCTCGCCAGCCCGTCGGCATCGAGGAGGGTCTTCCCCTGAACGGGGGCATGCGTGTTCATCCGACTCCTTTTCGGCCTCGCTGGACCGGGTTAAAGGGGCTCGTGCTCGGACGACTGTAGCTGCCCCGCCGGATGCCGGCGGGGCAGCCACGTCAACTCGTCAGACCGACACCTCGGCCGAAACGCCGGTCGTGTCGCCCTTGGTCACCTGCGGCGGGTTCGGCACCTGGTTGGGCATGTTCTCCTGCACCCACGTGGCGGCGGCGGCCGTCGACTCCTCGGCGGCCTCCTCCGACTCGAAGACGCTGATCGTCGCGAGGACGCCCCCGCCCGCGTCGACGACCCAGTACCCCTGGAACCCAGGCGCATCGCGGAGCTGCGGCGCGAACTCCTCGACGGCACGCCGTGCCACTTCCGCGGTGTCCGTAACGCCCTG
>DASSLB010000285.1:0-2983 GCA_035689945.1 Gaiellaceae bacterium
GAAAGAGATCCCGACGAGCGGCCACTCGCACGAGACACGGATCGCCCCCGGCTGCGGGAGGGGCCACAGCCAGTAGTCGTGGCTCATCGTCACGCGGTCTCGCCGTCCGTGCCCGCTGCTTCCACCGCGGTGGACGAAGACCGGCGCGTCCAGGTCGTCGTTTCCGAACGGGTGCCGGCCACCGATGTTCGACGCCTTCGTCCCTCCGGGCAGCTCAACGCCGAGACGGAGGAAGGCGTCCGGGAGATCCTCCTCGCCCGTGCCGAACGGGTGCTGCTCGTGGAAGAGCGTCTGCGTCGTCCGCCGGTCGAGCCGCCGAAGCCGAACTCCTGGACGAAGGAGCTCATAGCGTCAAGCCTAGGGCCTCGCGCATCGCGCCGACGGGAGCCGGGCGACCCGTCCACAGTTCGAAGCTGGCCGCTCCCTGTGCGACGAGCACCTCGAGGCCGTCGAGCACGCGTGCGCCCGCGGCAGCTGCTGCCTCTGCAGTCGCCGTTCGCGGATACGGGAGATCGACCAGCGTCTGGCCCGGTCCCAGCTCGAACAACACCTCGTCCCGCGCGGGCGTCGCGTGGATCACGAGGTCGGCGCCGCCCACGTCGGGAGGCCACTCGCCGCGCCGGGAGAAGATCCGCGCCGCCGGGAGCGCGTGCCGGAAGGCGGCCGCCGCTCCGCCGTCTCCCACGATCGCCGCGATGTCCACCTCCCCCACCTCTCCGAGGATCGCCGCGTCCGTCGAGAAGCCCTGCCCGCGCACGATCGTGTTCACGGAAGGCACGTCCGCGTCGAGGATCCGCGCCGCATCGAGCTTGTACGGCGCGGTCACATTCGCGTATTCGACCTCGCGAACCACGGCCTCGAGCTCCTCCGAAAGGATGTCGCGCAAGACGTACTTCCAGTCGAGGCCGGCCGCAGCGAAGGCAGCGTTCTGCATCCGGGGCGAGAGCGAATGCGCCACCGGATGGCCGAGCAGCGCCACAACCTGTCGATCACCCGTAGCCATGGGCGGCCGTGTACTGCTGGAACGCCTTCGCGCTAGCCGTGAAGAAGCTGTGCACCTTGTCCGGCTCCGCGACGAAGTAGAGCCACGGCCCGCTTGCGGGATGGGCCGCGGCCTGCATCGACGCGAGGCCAGGGTTCGCGATCGGCGTCGGCGGGAGGCCGGCGTGCAGGCGCGTGTTGTACGGCGTCGGATTCGCCAGGTCCGACTGGGTCAGCGACTTCGTGCCTGGGATGTTGAGCGCGTACCGGATCGTGGCGTCGATGCCCAGCGTCATCCCGAGGTGGAGCCGGTTGTAAATGACGCGCGCGACCTTGGCCCGGTCGCCCGGAGCCACCGCTTCCTTCTCGATCATCGAGGCGATGGTGAGCACGTCGTACGCCGTGAGGTTCTTGCTCTTCGCATACGAGAGGTTGAGCGACCTCCATGTTGCGGTGAACTCGCGGAGCTGTGCGCGCACGAGCTGGGCCGAGGTCGACTTCCGGTCGAAGTAGTAGGTGTCAGGGAAGAGGAACCCCTCGAGGGGGAACTTCTTGCTGCCGAAGCCTGCGATCGTGCGCGGCCTAGCGGTGGCCGCAGCGTACGCAGCGCCCGAGAGCTTCACCTTGTGGTGCGACTCGCTCGCGGCGATCTTCGCCACAGCTTGCGTCCGCGCGATCATCTGCGCGCGCGTGAATCCCTCTGGGTAGAGAACCCTGAACTGCCGGAGCTGCTTGATGGTCGTCGTCGGAGCACTTCCGCCACCGCCGCAGCCCGCTGCGACGATCGCGATGAGCGCGCCGCAGAGGCCTACGAGCGCTGTGCGCACCACTCGAGATAGTCCGAAAGGAGATGCGCCGCCGCGAGCGCGTCCACCGCAGCCGCGGCATTCGGCGTTCGCTGCGCGAGCACGGTCGTGAAGCGCTCGTCGAACAGTTCGATCGGGACGGTGATCACCCCGCGCAGGGCCTCGACGAACTGCTCGGTCTCGGTCGCCTGCTCGCCGTGGTGGCCGCGCATCGTCAGCGGCAGTCCGACGACGACGCGCTCGACGTCTTGCTCCCTCGCGATCCGCGCCAGCTCGGCGAGCCCGCTCTCTGCGCCCGCCTTCTCGACCACGCCGAGCGGCCGCGCGACGGTGCCCGTCGGATCTGAGACCGCGACCCCTGTGCGCGCGGAGCCGTAGTCGAGCGCGAGAACCTTCACGCAGGCATCTTCACGGCGTGACGAGCTCCTTCGCCGCGGCAAGCGCGTCGGCGATGCCGTCGGGGTTCTTTCCGCCCGCCTCTGCTAGCGTCGGCTTGCCTCCCCCGCCGCCGCCGATGTGCTTGCCGAGCTCGCGAACGACCTGGACGGCGTCAAGGCCGCGAGCGACCAGCGATTCGTCGAAGTTGACGACGAGGAATACGCGGCCGTCGTCCCGTGACGCCACGATCGCGCCGTCCGCCTTCTCCTGCTGGCGGATCCGGTCGGAGAAGTCCCGCAGCGGCCCGCCCTTGAGGCTCTTCACCTCGACCAGCAGCACGCCGCCCTCCTTGTCCTGGGAGACGATCTCCGTCTGCTCGGCCGCCTTCGGCCGCTTTGCGTCCTTCCGCGCCTGCTCGAGCTCGCCGCGCAGCACATCGGCTTCCCGTGCCCGCTCGTGGAGCAGCGCGAACGCCTCGCCGGCCGTCACGGCCTCGATGCGGCGCGAGCCGGCGCCGACCGAGCTCTCGGAGAGGACGGCGAACGGCCCGATCTCCGCAGTCGAGCGCACGTGTGTGCCGCCGCAGAGCTCGACGGACCAGCCGTCGATGTCCACGACGCGCACGACGTCGCCGTACTTCTCGCCGAAGAGCATGGTCGCGCCGAGCCGCCGCGCCTCGTCCTGCGAGGTCTCGTAGATGCGCAGCGGCAGGTTGCGCACCACGATCTCGTTCACGCGGTCCTCGACGCGCGCGAGCTGCTCGGCCGTCAGCGGCCGGTCGTGGGAGAAGTCGAAGCGCAGCTTGTCGGGCCGCACCG
>DASSLB010000286.1:0-3187 GCA_035689945.1 Gaiellaceae bacterium
CTTCGGGGTTCCAGGTAGGCTGTATGAACTAGCTGAGCGAGTACCGGTCGCGCGCGGCGCGCTTCCTCTGCCCGTTCCTGAAGAGCCGGGGAGGTGTTTCATCTAATGGCAACCGGAACCGTGAAGTGGTTCAGCGACGATAAGGGCTATGGGTTCATTACTCCTGACGAGGGCGGCGATGATCTGTTCGTTCATCACAGCGCGATCGTCGGTGAGGGCTTCAAGACGCTCGCTGAGAACGCGAAGGTGCAGTACGAGCCCGAGCAGGGTCAGAAGGGGCTGCAGGCGACGAACGTTTCGCCGCTGTCCGCCTAGTTAGGAGTGGTCAGCCCGGCGTCCTCGGACGCTGCGGCTGCCGCTCGACCGAAGGGAAGGAGCGGACGGATGGCAGCTAAGGGGCAGACGCACGCGAAGCGGGCACGCGAGCTTGAGCTGAAGGACCGGCGCGAGCGCAAACGGGCGAAGAAGGCTCAACGGGCTGAGGGTGATGCGCCGGAGGCCGCAGACGGAAGCAGCTCGACGGGAGCTCAAGGTCAGGCGGAAACCGTCGCGATGGAGTGGATCCAGTGAGTCCGGAGCGCTACGACGGTGGAGTGCCTCGCGCTACGCGGAAGGTGTCCGCGTCCTCTGGCCGTGCTTCGGCCGAGGAAAGCTGGCTTGGCGCCAATGAGGAGAAGGCTGTGAGGCTGCGCTTGAGGGGCCTTAAGCGGCGTGCCGGCGCTCAGGGTCTTGAGCTTCGCCATTCGGACTACGGCTACTCCTTGATCGACTCCGGGCGCAAGCGGGTCAACGACCGCAGCAACATGAGCCTGACCGAGGTTGAGTCCTGGCTGAAGCGCGCGCCTTGACGGTGACCACCGAGGCGGTCGATGCGCGTTCGGTCGCACTCGATGCCTACATCGCGCAGAGGGGCGCACAAGGCTTCCGGGTCGAGACGAGGAGCGGTCTGCAGGCTGTAATCGTGCGGCGGCATCCCTTGTGTTTCCTACTGCGTTGGTTCGCGCGCGGGCTAGCGGAGCAGCGACTCGTAGTCTCCGTCGACGAGCACTGTGAGGTCGCCACGCTTGCGGCCCAACCCCGTCGCTGGTGACCTCGTCGGGCTAGGGGCCCGTTGCCCGGGCAGTGTTCAGGGATGTTCCCTGAGCTATGGGTTGCGCCGAGGTTCCGGTCGGACAAGGTAGTAGCGTCGCCAGTTGTGGTGACGGCGGAGGAAATCGGTCAGGTCGCGGTGTTCGCGGACCTTCAACTGTCCGAACGCGACCGGCTTTCCCGACTGGCCGCCGACATCACGCTCATGCCTGGCGAGTTCGCCGTGAACGAAGGTGATGAGCGGGCGTTGTTTGGCGTCCTCGAAGGCCGGATCGAGGTTCTCAGGCGCGTCGACGGTGTCGAGAGTGTCGTCGGCGAGCGGAAGCCAGGGGACGTCATCGGGGAGATGGCGATGGCGTTCGGAATGCTTCACCCCGCCGGGTTCCGCGCAACGAAGAGGTCGCGATTATTCCGGATCGATCTTCACGACTACCTGGCACTCGCCGCCGACGTGCCAGAGATAGCGGAGCGGGTCGGCGCGCTCGCGAATAATCGGCTCGCGGGGCCGAAAGGTCTGCAAGCCCGTTCGTCGGCACCAGTCCAGTACAGGGCGATCGTGCTGGGGCATCGCCGAGAACCCTCGTGCGCCGAGTTGAGGAGGTTCCTCGACCGCAACCAGATCCGGTTCAGATGGCTCCAGCCTGACGTGCCCGCCGACGTTGCGCAGTGGTCCGGGCCGCTGCCCTCCGAAGACAGCTACCCCGCGATCCGCATGAACGGAAAGACCGTCGTCCGCCCGCAACCTCGGCGGGTGGCCGAGCTCCTCGGCCTGGCGACCGAGCCGGCGTCTGCGGAGTACGACACGGTGATTGTCGGTGCCGGCCCGGCCGGCCTGGCAGCTGCCGTGTATGGCGCCTCCGAAGGACTTCGTACCATCGTGATCGAGCGAGAGGCACCGGGTGGCCAGGCGGGCACGTCCTCCCGGATCGAGAACTATCTCGGCTTCCCTTCCGGCGTATCTGGGGAAGCGCTCTCGAGCCGGGCGCTCCAACAGGCGCGCAGGTTGGGCGCCGAGATCCTCGTCACCCGCTCGACCGCCCGCATCGACGTCGCGACCCGTCAGGTGTACCTCGACGGCGGCGACGTCCTCCAGGCCCGGACGATCATCCTTGCTTGCGGCGTGGCCTGGAGGCACCTCGAGATCGGGGGCTTCGACCGGTTCGCCGGCAGAGGCATTTTCTACGGTGCCGCTCGCAGCGAAGCAGCGAGCACCCACGGCCGGGACATCCACATCATTGGCGCCGGCAACTCAGCCGGGCAGGCGGCGATGTTCTTCTCGACCTACGCCCGGAGCGTGACCATCCTCTACCGGGGCGAGAGCCTCGGGAAGAGCATGTCGCAGTACCTCGTCGAGCAGCTCACGGCACGGGCGAACATCCACGTGCGATACCGGACCGAGGTCATCGCCGCTGACGGCGAGACCTCGTTGGAGGTGATCGACGTCCGCGACACCGCGACCGGCGAGACGAGCCGCCTCGACACCGGCGGCGTCTTCATCTTCATCGGCGCAGATGCAGAGACGGCCTGGCTCCCACGCGAGATCGCCCTGGACTCAAAGGGCTACGTGCTAACGGGACCCGACGTGCGAGACGCAGCCCAGTGGCACCTCGACCGAGATCCGTACCTCCTCGAGACGAGCGTGCCCGGCGTCTTCGCCTGTGGCGACGTCCGATTCAGTCCAGTGAAGCGCGTGGCGGCGGCAGTCGGCGAAGGCAGCATGGCGATAGCGTTCGTGCATCAGTACCTCCACGAGAACACCTGATCCAGATGGACGCGCAGGCGTCACACGCCGACCATAGGACACTCGCCTGGGCCAGTGTTCCGGAATGACCCCTGAGCGTCAGCGGATCTCTGTGGCCTGGGACCACACGACCTGCCAACGCCCCTCGCGCCTCTCGTACAGGTCGGTGTGCCAGAGTCGCATCGAAGGGAGTACTTCGCCTCCGAAAGACCCCTTAAGAGCCGCCCGGTAGCGCAAGACCGCCGCGTCGCCGTACACGCGAACCGTCACCTCCGCAGGTTCCCAGCTGCTGTAAGACAACTGCCCCGAACCAATGAGGCCGAGGTACTCCTCGCGTGAGATCGCCTGCCCCGGCGG
>DASSLB010000287.1:0-9821 GCA_035689945.1 Gaiellaceae bacterium
CAGGAGGTCGTGCAGGTCGTGCTCGTCGTCAAGCAGGCGCTCGACGCTCTCGGCCTCGTCTCCTTCCCGAAGACATCGAGCGCCGACGGTATGCACGTGCTCGTGCCGGTGGAGCGGCGTTACACGTATGCGCAGACGCGGGAGTTCTGCGAGATCGTCGCGGGAGCGATCGCGCGCACCCACCGCGGCCTCGCGACGACCGAGTGGTCGAAGGCTAAGCGGCGAGGCGTCCTCATCGACGCGAACCAGAACGGTGAGGGCAAGACGATCGCCTCGGTCTACTCGGTGCGCCCTCGCGCGGGCGCACCCGTGTCGACACCGCTCCGGTGGAGCGAGGTCGACGAATCGCTCGACGCGTCTGCGTTCACGATGGAGGCCGTGCTCGAGCGGATCCGGAAGCACGGCGACCTCTTCGAGGGCGTGCTGACCACGAAGCAACGGCTCGAGCCCGCGTTGCGTGCGCTGCGCTGACTGATACACAACCGCTGTGGCTGGGACAATCCTTTGGGATGTCGACACGCAGGTCGACTTCATCGAGCCTGGTGGGAAGCTCTACTTCGAGGGCGCTGAGGAGGCGAAGCCCGCGATGGCGCGGATCGTGGGGGCGGCCCGCGCAGCCGGCCTCGTCCACGTCGCCTCCGTCGACGATCACGAGCTCAGCGATCCCGAGATCTCCGAAGAGCCGGACTTCGAGAGTACCTGGCCGCCGCACTGCCTCCGTGGCACGCGCGGCGCCGAGAAGATCCCCGAGACGCAGCAACTCGACCCGCTCCCGCTCCCGCTCGTGCCTATGCCGGTAGCGATCCTGCGCCGCCTGGTCGAAGGGGGACGCGAGATTCTCGTACCGA
Organism: Gaiellaceae bacterium; assembly: GCA_035689945.1. GTDB lineage: Bacteria > Actinomycetota > Thermoleophilia > Gaiellales > Gaiellaceae > Palsa-739. The sequence goes on from DASSLB010000287.1 coordinate 849, forward strand.
AGAAGCACTACGACCCGTTCACCAATCCGAACATGGAGCCTGTGCTCGACGCGCTCGACCCGGACGAGATCCTGCTCTTCGGCGTCGCGACCGACGTCTGCGACGAGGTGGCCGTTCGCGCACTCCTGCGACGCGGTCGCCGCGTCACGTTCGTCGAAGACGCCGCACGCGGCGTCGACCAGTCGCGGGCCGCCGCCTGTCTCGTGGCCTGGCGCGAGGCCGGCGTCGGTTTCACGACATCCGAGGAGGTGGTCGCTCTGCTCGGTTAAGGGATGCGTCCCTTGCTGCCGATGAGACGCGGAGATGGTGGGTCACTGGTTCCACGCGATCAACGATTTCGCCACGACCTGGCTCCCGCTGGCGTTGTTCCTGCTGCTCGGCCTGATGGCCTGGCTGCTGTGGAAGACCGTCGGGATGATGCCGCGGGTCAAGCCGGCGAACATGAGTCACGGCGCCAAGTCGCAGACGACCTGGGCAGACGTCGCCGGCGTCGAGGAGGTCAGGCATGAGCTGATGGAGGTCGTCGAGTTCATGCAGGACCCGAAGCGCTTCAAGCGGCTCGGCGCGAAGGTCCCGAAAGGAATCCTCCTCTACGGCCCTCCGGGAACCGGCAAGACACTCCTCGCCAGGGCGGTCGCCCACGAGTCCGGCGCGAACTTCTACAGCGCCTCAGCCTCGTCGTTCGTCGAGATGTTCGCCGGTCTCGGAGCGGCGCGCATCCGCAGGCTCTTCAACGAGGCTCGCAAGAACGCGCCGGCGATCATCTTCATCGACGAGCTGGACGCGGTTGGCGCGCAGCGCACCGGCCATGGCTTCAACCGCGAGCAGGACCAGACGCTCAACCAGCTGCTCGTCGAGCTCGACGGATTCGAAGGAGCCGAGCAGGTCGTCGTGATGGGCGCCTCGAACCGGATCCAGGATCTCGACCCGGCGCTCCTGCGCCCCGGTCGCTTCGACCGCCAGATGCTCGTCCCGCCGCCCGACCTCGGCGGTCGCGAGGCGATCCTCCGGGTCCACACGCGCGGCAAACCGCTCAACCTCGACGACGTGGATCTCGGAATGGTTGCGCGCCAGACGTCCGGGCTGACCGGTGCCGAGCTGGCGAACGTCTGCAATGAGGCCGCGATCAAGGCCGGTCGTCGCGGCGACGCCGCGATCGGGCAGGCGGACTTCGACTGGGCACTCGAGCGCGTCGTCGCCGGTCTCCAGCAGCGCAAGGTGCTGACCGAGAAGGAGCGGCGGATCCTCGCCTATCACGAGGGCGGCCACGCTCTGATGGGTTACCTCATGGGCTCGGTGATGGAGCTCCAGAAGGTGACGATCGTCTCTCGCGGGAACGCGCTCGGCTACGCCTTCTATCTCCCGGAGGAGGACCGGTACCTCCATACGAAGGAGGAGCTCGTCGACCGGATGATTGTGGCGCTCGCAGGGCGCGCCGCCGAGGAGGTCGTCTTCGGCCGCGTCACGAACGGGGCTGCGAACGACCTCGAGAAGGTCACCGAGATCGCCCGCTCCATGGTGTTCGAATGGGGCATGGCGGACACGGTCGCGTCCCGGACGCTGCGCGCGGACAACTACGCCCTCTCGGAAGCGACGAAGCGGGTGCGCGACGAGGAGCAGGCGCATCTGACCGACGGCGCCTACGAGGAGGCCGTGCGGCTGTTGCAGAAGCACCGCGTCTCACTCGACCGAATCGCAGCCGCGCTGCTCGACAAGGAGACACTCGTGCGCGACGAATTGCTCGAGATCGTCGCTGACGTCGAGCCCGAGTCTCGCGCATCGGAGGCCGTGGGCGTGCCGCGCGTGGTCGCCAGCGACCCCCGCAGCGGGCCCAGCGTCTAAAGGCTTCTAGCCGCCGAGCTTCGAGATGTCGATGGCGCCCTTCGGCGCCGACACCGAGAACGACTTGTTCCAGTTGTCGAACGCGATCGTTCCGGACTGGTTCTTCTTGCTGCCGACGATCGCCACCGGATACGGCTTGCCGGTAGCTGCGACGTAGAGCTTGCTGTTGTCCGTCGTGTCGCGGATCTCGACGACCTTCTGCCCGCTGTACGTCTTCGCCCCGTCGTTGGCGAGCTTGCCGTGGTTCGAGGCGACCTTCCCGAAGAGGTCGCTGATGCTCGTAAGCGGTGCGAGTGAGGCATAGCGTCCGCTGACGATCGAGGCCTTGAGCCACTTGCCGTGGAGGAGCTGGGCGATGGCTGCTCCCGCGAAGTGCTTGTAGAACGCGTCGCTGCCCTTGATGTACGCGGTGTCGCCGATCCGGACGAGGTCGAACTCGAGGCCACTCGTCGACATCGATCCCTTGGCTTTGCCGTTCCCCAAGGTCAGGTCGATCGTGATCGGCGTGCCTCCCGAGGAGATGCTTCCCGAGACGTGGGCAGAGGTCGCGCTGTCCGCGGCGGCCTTGGCGTCTGCCAGCACGGTGTTGGCGGACTTGGACGCCTCTCCGTTCGAGCCCGTCGATTTTCCGTGACCGCCGCACCCTGCAACGAGAACGGCCGCCGCGATGAGAGCAAGGGCGGAAGCGCGCATCCGGTCACGAGTCTTTCACATACGATCGGACGATGGACACGCCCCGCTCGGTGCATCACGTCGGTCTCGCGGTCGAGGATCTCGACGGTGCGCTCGACACGTACGAGCGCCTCTTCGGCGCCAGGCTCGAGCATCGCACGCGGGTCGAGGAGCAGGGGGTCGAGGCGGCGTCCATCCGGGTGGGCGAGAGCCGGCTCGAGCTGCTCGGAGCGCTCGACGACGACACGCCGGTCGGCCGCTTCCTCGCCAAGAGAGGCCCAGGAATGCACCACGTTGCGTACGAGGTCGACGACATCCGTGCGGCGCTTGCGCACCTCTCCGAGGCGGGCGCCGAGCTGATCGACGACACGCCGCGACGCGGCATGTTCGGCCTCGAGGTTGCCTTCGTCCATCCCGACTCCGTGCACGGAGTCCTGTCCGAGGTGGTGTGTGCGAGTGCCTGACGAGCGCGTGCGGATCGAGATCGGCTTCGCCGGCGGCCAGATCGTCGGCAGCTTCGTCGAGGCGCGCTCCGCGGATGAGCTCGAAGCAGCGCTCAATTCGACCGGGGCGGGAAAGCCGGTCGTGGTGCTCGAGACGGAGGATGGCCCGCTTCACGTCGTCGTCGGGAACGTCGCGTACTACAAGCGAGTCGTCCGCGCCGGCAAAGTCGGCTTTTCCTCGGCTTAACGAAGTGCGTTAGCTCCGATGGGCTCGCGGGGAAACGACGAGGGGATGACCTCTCCCGCTGAACGGTCGCCTGCGCGCGAATCGACCGAGCATGTCCGCGACCTCGTCGCGCGCGGTCAGGAAGGCGATCGCGACGCGCTCGAGGAGCTGTATCTCATCCATTTCGACCGGATCTACAGCTACCTCCACGTGAGCGTCGGCAACCGGCACGACGCCGAAGACCTGACGACGCAGACGTTCCTCAAGATGCTGGAGAAGATCGGCAGCTTCAAGTGGCAGTCGGCGCCGTTCTCGGCGTGGTTGTTCCGCATCGCGCACAACCTCGCGATGGATCACTTCCGCTCACGCCGCCGCTGGCAGCCGGAGGAGGAGGTCCCGGAGCCCGTCGGAGACGCCGAGCCGTCCGCCGAGCTCAAGGCGATGCAGACGATCGGCCGGGAGTCGATGCTCAAGCTCATCGACGGCCTTTCGCCCGAGCAGCAGCAGGTTCTGACCTTGAAGTTCGTCTTCAACCTCCCGAACGCCGAGGTCGCGGCGATCCTCGACAAGACCGAGGGCGCGATCAAGTCTCTCCAGCATCGCGCGCTGGTCTCGCTGCAGAAGCAGATCGCGCGCCAGGGAGAAGCGCAGCCCGGCTAGCCTCCGCGCGTGGCGCTGGAGGTGGGGATCGTTGGGCTGCCGAGCTCCGGGAAGACGACCCTCTTCCGTGCGCTGACGCATGCCGAGACGCACGGCTCCGGCAAGGAGCACGTCGGGATGGCGCAGATCCCGGACGAAAGGCTCGACCGGCTCGCCCAGACTGTCGGGGCCCGAAAGGTCACTCCTGCGGCTGTCCGTGTCGTCGACGTGCCAGGAACCGGACCGCAGTTGCTTGGCAATCTGCGGCAGGTCGACGCGCTCCTCGTCGTTCTCGACGGATTCTCGGGTACGCGCGCGCCGGCGGACGACCTCGAGACGCTGAAGCTCGAGCTCTTGGTCGCCGACCGCGACCATGTCGAGCGCCGGCTCGAGCGAGTCGCGAAGCAGGCGAAGTCCGGCGACGCCCGGCTCAAGGCCGAGGCTGCCGACCTCGAGCGCTTGCTCGCGCATCTCGATGCAGGCATGTCGCTGGCCGAGTGGGAGGGCGAGCTGCCGCCCGAGCTCGATCCACTGACGACGAAGCCGCTGCTCGACTTGGTCAACGGTGGAGATGGGATCGACCTGCAGCTCGAGGCTGAGCTCTCCGATCTCTCGCCCGAGGAGGCCGTGGAGTTTCGGGGCGGCGGCGAGTCGGCGCTCGGCGAGGTCGTGCGCAGACTGGCCGAGACGCTCGACCTGATCACCTTCTTCACCGCCGGCGAGAAGGAGACACGTGCCTGGACGCTCAGACGCGGCGAGACGGCGATCGACGCGGCGGAGACGATCCACTCCGACATCGCGCGCGGCTTCATCCGCTGCGAGGTCGTGCGCTGGGACGATCTCGTCGAGGCGGGTGGCCATGCCGAAGCCGCGCGGGCCGGCAAGCAGCGCCTCGAGGGGAAGACGTACGTCGTGGAAGACGGAGATGTCCTCAACGTGCGCTTCAACGTGTGATGAACGTTCTCTTCGTCTGCGTCGAGAACGCCGGGCGCTCGCAGATCGCGCAGGCGCTCTACGAGCGGCGGGGCGGCGGGGCGCGGTCGGCCGGCTCGCGACCGGCCTCGGAGCTCCACGAAGCGGTGGTCGAAGCGCTGGAGGAGGTCGGGATCGACGTCTCGGGGCGAAAGCCGAAGGCACTCGAGCGCGAGGACGTCGAGTGGGCGGACCTCGTAGTGACGATGGGGTGTGGCGACGCGTGCCCGGTGATCCCGGGCAAGGATTACGTCGACTGGAACCTCCCCGATCCGGCTGGGCTCTGCCTCGAGGAGGTGCGCGAGCTTCGCGCCGTGATCGAGCAGAAGGTTTCTAGCCTGCCGATATGAGCGCGACGCCGGCGAGCGCGACGGCGACGCCTGCAAGCTGAGGGCGAGCGATCCGCTCGTGGAGCACGAAGCGCGCGAGCACGACGAGCACGACCGGGTACATCGATCCGAGCACCGAGACGACGCTGATCAGCCCGTGTCGTGCAGACGCGCCGTAGAGCAGGTTCGCTCCGGTATCGAGGAAGCCGGTCGCGACGAGGATCGGCAAGGTAGAGCGGAGGCGCGCAGCCGAGGGGCGCATGATCAGCGCTGCAAGGCACACGATCGGAACGACGGTGAGGCGTAGCGTCAGCGTTCCCCACACGACTCCGGCTTGCGACACGCGGTTGAGCCCGAGGATGGCTGATCCGAAGCCGAGTGCAGCAACCAGCGAGAGCCCGACACCGGTAGCGAGCTTGCGGCCCGCGCCCTCCGGCAGCGGCTCGAGGGACGCCGCGATGACGCCGCCGACCGCCGCGACGATCCCCACGCCCTGGAGGACCGAGGGGTGCTCGCCGCGGGCGAGTCCGTACGCGACGGGCACGATTGCGCCCGTCGCGGAGATCGGCCCAACGATGCCCATCGTCCCGACCGCAAGCGCCCGGTAGAAAGCAGCGAGCCCGACGGCGCCCATGACGCCGCCCAACAGACCCCACGCCAGCTCGCGGCCGGACGGCGGATGCGGAAGCGTCGCGAGAGCGAGCGTCCCGGCGAGCGCTAGACCCGCTACCTGCGAGGCGACGAGCACCCACACGATCTGCACGCGGCGCGTGCCGATCCCACCGCCGAAGTCGGCGATGCCCCACGACAGGCTCGCGGCGAGCGCGAGAGCGACGCCGATCAATCCGGTACGGGGCGGGTTGCGGCGACCGCGTCGAGCTGGTTCGCGTGGTAGAGAACGGCCGCTTCGGCGGTGCGGGCGGCGCGGGAGTCGTGATGGCAGGCGACCGCGTGCAGGAGCTCGGCGGGAGCGTCGAGGGCCTCGAGGAGGCGAAGCCCGAGATGGATGTGCCCGAGCAGCCGGCCTTCCTCCGTCGGGGCGAAAACCGGTGGGCGGCCGAGCTCGCGCGTCCGTCCGATGTCGTGGACGAGGGCGGCGGCGATCAGCAGGTCGCCGCGCAGGCGCGGATGGATCTGGACCAGCTCGCGGCAGAGGGTCGCCACGCCGACCGTGTGCTCGAGCAGGCCGCCCGCATACGAATGGTGGCCGTCCGGAGTCGCCGGATACGAACGCAGGGGCGCGCCCACGAGCGCCCGCGAGACGACGCTCCGAAGCTCCTCGTCGTGTACTTCGGCGACCAGGAACTCGAGGAATCCCTCGAGCTCGTCGGCGTCTCGACGCAGGCCGGGCGTCAGCCCCGCCGGGTCGACGTCTTCCGCGGGCTCGAGCGTCCGCACCTCAACCTGGAGCTCGTTCCGGAACCGCTCGACGCGGCCGAGCACGCGGATCGCATCTCCGGTCTCGAACCGGCCGTCGAGCAGCTCGACGTCGTTCCAGACCCGCGCGCCGATCCGGCCGCTGGGGTCGACGAGCTCGAGCGCGAGGTACGACGAGCCGTTGCGCGTTCGGAGCCGTTCCTTCCGCGCGACCGCGTAAACGCCCTCCACTGTGCGGTTTTCCTCGAGCTCGGCGATCGCTGTCATGGGGGGAGTTTCGCATGGCGGGGTAACGGGGTACCGAGGCCTGATGGCGGTTGCAATGCGCCAGAGCAGGCGGTTCGCTGCGCCAAGCCCCGTCACCCGCTACTGGCTCGCCAACTGCGTCGGCTTCTCGCTCTCGGGTGGCGGTCGTGGCACGGTCGAGCGGATCCTCGCGGATGACAATCCGTACGACCCCTCGTTGCTGGAGGTGCGCACGGGCCGGCGGCGCGTGCGGCGGGTTCCGACCTCGGCGGTGATCGCCGTGGTGCCGGCCGATCAGGTGCTCGTCGTCGATCATCGCCGCCGCTCCTTCGTGCCCGACCGGCGCCGGAACGCGAGCCTGCGGCTGCGCTGGGGTGCCCGTGTGCTGCGGCGTGTTCTGGTCGTCGGGATCGGGATCCTCGCGGCGCTCACAGCCGATGCACTGCGTCTCGCCCGCCGTGCGTGGGTCGAGGGCTCACCCGTTGTGGCGCGCACGAGCAGACGCGGCGGTAGCGAGGCCGCTCGGTTGGTACGGTCAGTGCCGTGGCAGTCGTACGGCCGTTCCGCGCGCTCCGTTACGACCCGGCTGCCGCGGGACCTCTCTCGTCTCTCGTCGCGCCGCCGTACGACGTCATCGGACCGGAGGAGCGGGAAGAGCTCCGGCGACGAAACGCCTTCAACGTCGTCCACCTGACGCTCCCCGACTCCGAGGAGGAGGCGGCTTCGAGCCTCGCGGAGTGGAGCGAGCGAGGAGTTCTCGTTCGTGACGCAGAGTCGGCGTGCTGGTGGCTCGAGCAGGATTACGTCGGCCCCGACGGAGTCGCGCGACGTCGCGAGGGCTTCGTCGCGGCGCTCAGGCTCGAGCCGTATTCCAAGCGTGTCGTCCTGCCGCACGAGCGCACGCATGCGGGGCCGAAGGAAGGCCGTTTACGCCTGCTCCGCGCCACTCGCACCCAGCTCGAGCCGCTCTTCTTCCTCTGGGACGGCACGATCGAGCTCGACGGCCTCGGCGAACCCGACCTGCAGAGCGGCGGGGACAGACTGTGGCGGCTCGACGGCGAGTTCAGCGAGGCGCTTGTCGAGGAGCTCGCGGAAGCGGAGCTCCTGATCGCGGACGGGCATCACCGCTACGAGACGGCTCTCTCGTTCCACGAGGAGGACGGCACCGAGGCGTCGGCGTGGCTGCTCGCCGTGATTGTCCCGACGGGACAGGAAGGGTTGACGATCTTTCCCACTCATCGGATTGCAGAGAGTGCGGGCGCGGCCTCGGGGACGCCGATCGACCCACCAGACAATGGGTTGCCCGGTCCGGTGCTCTACCGTGCGGGCCGCTACGAGCTGCTCGCCGGTGAGGGCTCCGACCCGGAGATCGTCGAAGCGGCGGCCCCGAGCGGAGTCACCTACACGCCGCGTCGCGAGGAGGCGGTCGCAGCCGTGGATCGCGGCGAGGCCGAGGCGGCCTTCCTCCTTCGCCCGACGCGCATCGATGACGTCTGGGCGGTTGCGCGCCGCGGCGACGTGATGCCGCAGAAGAGCACGTTCTTCTATCCGAAGCTGACCTCCGGTCTGCTGATGCTGCCGCTTGACTGACTGGCTGGAGCTCTGCCGCGCGGCCGTCGCAGACGTCGACGCGGTGCTCGAGCGGCTGCCGACGCGGGCCGAGCGCGAGCCGGTCGTGGGGGCGGGTCTCGGCGGCGACGACACCACTGCGATCGACCAGGCGGCCGAGGAGGCGATCCTCGCCCGCGTGCGCGAGGCCGCGGGCGCAGTCGTCTCCGAGGAGGTCGGCCGTCTGGGCGGCGACGCGTTGCCGCTCCTCGTCGTCGACCCGATCGACGGCTCGCTCAACGCGAAGCGCGGCATCCCGTTCTTCTCGCTCTCGATCGCGGTTGCAGAGGGGGAGACGATGGACGACGTCGTGTTCGGCTTCGTGCACGACTTCGGCTCGCGCGAGGAGTGGACCGCTCGCAGGGGCGAAGGAGCGTGGCTGAACGGCGAGCCGCTCGGAGCGGTGCGACCGAAGGACGAGATCGAGATCCTCTCGTTCGAGGCGACCCTGACGTCGCTCGTCGCCCGTGACGCGACCAAGGTCGCCGATCTCGCCTACAGGCTCCGGATCATGGGCTCGCTCGCGCTGTCGTTCTGCCATCTCGCGGCCGGCCGGGTCGACGCCGTGTGCTCGTTGAAGCCGGCTCGCTCGGTGGACATCGCCGCCGCCCAGCTCCTC
>DASSLB010000288.1:0-6588 GCA_035689945.1 Gaiellaceae bacterium
ACCCCGTCGTCGTGCTCGAGCCGAAGCTCATCTACCGCGCGGAGAAGCGGGAGGTGCCGGAGGGGGAGCACGTCGTCCCGCTCGGCGAGGCGCGGCTCGCGCGCGAGGGAACGGACGTGACGCTCGTCGTCTACGGCGCGATGGTGCCGGTGTGCGAGCGGGCGGCGGCTGCGCTCGACGGCGAGGCGTCCGTCGAGGTGCTCGACCTCCGCTCGCTCAGGCCGCTGGACGAGGACGCGCTGCTCGGGTCGGCGGCGAAGACCGGCCGCGTCGTCGTCGTGCAGGAGGCTCCGCGCACCGCTGGCTTCGGCGCCGAGATCGCCGCGATCCTCGCCGAGAAGGCGATCCTCGACCTCCACGGGCCGGTGATCCGAGTAACCGGCTTCGACGTTCCCTATCCGTACTGGAAGATCGAGGATCGCTACATGCCGTCGGTCGAGCGGGTCGCCGCCGCCGCGCGGAAGCTCCTCGAGTTCTGATGGCGGTCGGATAGGAATTCGGAGTGGCGTACGAGTTCAAGCTGCCCGACCTCGGCGAGGGGCTGACCGAAGGCGAGATCGCGCGTTGGCTCGTCGAGGAGGGCCAGGAGATCGCCGAGGACGAGCCGCTCGTCGAGATCGCGACGGACAAGACCACAGTTGAGATCCCGTCGCCTGCGGGCGGGAAGGTCTCGCAGATCCTCGTCGCCGAGGGCGAGGTCGTGCCGGTCGGAACGGTGCTGGTCGTGATCGGCGGCGACGGCTCGCCCGGCCCTGTCCCGGTGCCAGGCACCGAAACAGGTCCGAAGAAGGCATCGGCTCCTGTGGCCTCCTCGGGAGGAGCGAAGGCACGAGCAACTCCGCTCGTGCGCAAGGTCGCGGCCGAGCTCGGCGTCGACCTGGCGACGGTCACCGGCACCGGGCCGCAAGGGCGGATCACGGAGGACGACGTACGCAATGCGGGCGGAGGCGCAGCAGCGCCGCCGGCCGAAGGCGAGAGGGTGCCGCTGCGCGGCGTGCGCCGGCAGATGTTCGAGCATCTGACACGCGCGTACCGGGAGATACCCGCCGTGACCTGGGTCGAGGAATGCGACTTCTCGGACGTCGACTTGAAGAGGCTCGTTCCGCTCGTCCTTCACGCCGTCACTGAGTCGCTGCGCGAGTACCCCGAGCTCAACGCGCGAGTCGAGGACGGGGAGCTCGTGCTGCTCGACCGGTACGACATAGGGGTCGCCGTCCAGACGGAGCAGGGACTCGTCGTCCCGGTTGTGCACGGCTGCGACCAGCTCTCGCTCGACGAGCTCGACACCGAGGTGCGGCGTCTGGCTGAAGCCGCCCAGGCCGGGACGCTGAGACCGGAGGAGCTCCGCGGCGGGACGTTCACCGTCACGAGCGCGGGCAAGGCGGCCGGCCTGTTCGTGACGCCCCTGATCAACCACCCGGAAGTCGCGATTCTCGGCGTGCACCGGATCGAGGAGAGGGCGGTCGTACGTGACGGCGAGGTCGTGGTTCGCCGGATGGGGAACATCTCCGTCACCTTCGACCACCGCGTGATCGACGGCAAGCGCGCCGCCGACTTTGGGCTCGCCGTGATCTCGCGCCTGGGCTAGACGGCGACCTGCTGGTCGTCGAGGTGCGGCTCCAGCATCGACTCGATCCGCGGCGCGGTCGCGCGGCCGTCGAGCCGGGAGACGACGCGACTCTCGACCACGAGCGCGAGCGAAGGCACCTCGTCCACACGAAAGCGTTCGGCGAGGTCCGGCCGGTCCTCGACGTCGACCTTGCTCACGCGTAGCCGCCCGCGTTCCTTGCGTGCGATGTGCGCGAGCAGGCTCTCCATGCGGCGAGCCGGTCCCGAGCGGCGGGACGTGAAGAACACGAGCAACGGGCGTTCATCTGGCGTCAATGCGGATCTCCTCCTGACCTGGTCTGCGCGGACAACGGTCGAGAGGCACGCGCGGTTACGGTTCTCCCGTGGGATCGTGGTACTGGATCGGCGTTTCCGTCGGGTTCGGCGCAGCGGTCGGCGTGCTGTTCGTTAGCTTTGCCGGCAACAAGCGGGCAGCGCTGATCGTCGCGGTGATCGCTGCCGCCGGTGCAGGTGCCGCGCTCGGGATCGGTGTCGCCGCGTGGCAGACGGGCGGCTGGATCGACCGCCTCGGCGGGATCGTTGGAGCGCTCCTCGGCAGTCTCGGCGCGAGCCAGATCGTGGCGGGTGCGCTTCGGCGCGGAGGCACGCGCGGCGGTACCGCGACGCTCGTCGGCGGTGCGGCCCTCGCGCTCGCGGCCGCCGCCTTGATTCCGATCGTCGGCTATCTCGAAGCGCTGGCCCTGCCCGCCCTCGCAGCGCGTCTCCGACGGGCGAGGCCCGAGCGATACGCGGGCTTGCGGACGCTCGCCCGGGACGAGTAACCCGCGTGCAACGCAAGCTCGTCCTGATCGTCGTCGACGGGATGACCCCGGCTGCGTTCGAACGCGCGGCCGAGAGCGGTAGGGCGCCGGCGCTGGCCTTCCTCGCCGAGCGTGGCGATTACCGCCGGGCGACGTCCGTCTTCCCGTCGCTCACGCCCGTCTGCCTCACCTCGATCGCGACCGGAGCGGGCCCCGGCGTCCACCACATCCCCTCGCTCGTCTGGTGGAATCGGCAGGAGCGGCGGATCGTGGAGTACGGCTCGTCGTTCGCGGCCCTGCGCGCCGCGGGCCTCTCGCAGTCGCTGCTCGACCCGATCTTCAACATGAACGCACGCCACCTCTCCCGTGACGCGGTGACCGTCTACGAGGCGCTCGAGGACGCGGGTCTCGTGTCGGCTGCGGTGAACATCACCTGCTACCGCGGCCGGCACCGCTACTCGCCCACGCTTCCGGGGATGAGTCGCGCCGCCTACGGACCGCGCCGCTTCTTCTTCTACGGACTCTTCGAGTCGGACCGGACGGGAGCGCCGTTCGCCGGCCGCAGCCGCCGCGCCGGGTCGGTCGACATGTACGCCGCTGCCGTCGGGCGTTGGCTCGTCACGCGCGACGGCTTCGACTTCCTCGCCTACTACCTCTCGACGTACGACTTCGCGTCGCACCTCGGCGGCCCGGACAGCGCGCAGGCCGAGCGTGCGCTCGAGCAGACCGATGCGGCGATCGGCGCGCTCTTCGACGCTGCCGGCGGGCCGGACGAGTTCCTCGAGCGCTACGCCGTGGTGCTCCTCTCGGATCACGGCCAGACTCCGGTCGCGCGGGTCGCCAGGCTCGAGGAGCGGTTCGAGGACGTCGCCGGCGAGGTCGTCGTCGCGGCGTCGAATCGCGCGGCGCAGGTCTACCTCCGGCCGGGAGCGCGCACCGAAGCGGCGGACCTGGCACAACGGCTGGACGGGTTCCCGGCGGTCGAGGTCACGCTTCGTCGCGAAGGTGACGATGTGATCGCTCGCCGCGAAGGCGCGGACGCACCCGTCGAGAAGCTCGACCATCCCGATGCCGCTTGGCGCGCGCGCTCGGCTCTTGCGAATCCCAACGCCGGCGAGCTGCTTGTCTCGGCGACGGAGGGCTGGGAGCTCGCCGACCTTGGCGGCCGGCATCACGCGGGCGGTGGCAGTCACGGCTCGCTCGTCGCTGGAGACTCGCTCGTTCCGGTCGTGACGGTCGGGCTCAGCGCGGAGCTCGGGGCTGGAAGCGTCGCCGGCGAAGCCGACGACGCCCGGCCAGAAGACCGAGCGCCCTTGGCGCTCGGGGGCCGCATCACCGACGTCGTACCTGCGGTGCTCGAGCACTTCGGCGTCGCGGTGCCCGCGTCGATGGAGGCGCTGGCCGGTGTTCGCTGACGAGCGCGCGCAGATGGTCGAGTGGCAGCTGCGCAGGCGGGGTATCGCCGACCAGCATGTGCTCGCGGCAATGGAGCGCGTGCCGCGCGAGTTGTTCGTCCCGCCGCACCTGCAGGAGGCGGCGTACGCCGACGCCGCACTGCCGATCGGAGGCGGCCAGACGATCTCGCAGCCGTACATGGTTGCCCTCATCTCCGAGCAGCTCGCGCTCCGCGGCGACGAGCGCGTACTCGACGTGGGCACCGGATCCGGCTATCAGGCCGCCGTGCTCGCCGAGCTCGCCGGCGAGGTGCACACGATCGAGCGGATCCCGGAGCTCGCGGAGCACGCGCGTTCGAATCTCGCCGCGGCGGGCTACGAGGAGCGCGTTCACCTCCACGTCGGCGACGGCACACGTGGCGTCCCCGAGCACGCGCCCTTCGCCGCGATCGCCGTCGCAGCAGCCGCGCTCGAGGCGCCGCCCGCGCTCTACGAGCAGCTCGAGCCGCGCGGACGGCTCGTCGTCCCCGTGGGTGGCTCGAACGGGCAATGGCTCGAGGTCGTCGTCCGTACCCCGGAAGGACCGGCCGTCGTGCGCACCGTCCCCTGCCGCTTCGTCCCCCTCGTCGCCGGGTAATCACGTTTCCGCGGCAGCCGATCGGTTAGGAAGCATGAGGCGCATGGGGTCGAGGTCTGCCATCGAGCTGTTGCTGCTTCCTGTGCGTCTGCAGGAGATCCGCCTCGGCCGCCCGGTGGACGTGCTGCTCGACGCCGAGTCATGGCGGGTGCTCGGCTTCGTCGTGCTCTGCGGGGACGAGACCGAGCGCTTCCTCGCCTACGCCGCCGCCGACCCTCGGCAGGGCGAGATCGCAGTGACGTCGGCCCTCCTCCTTCTCGACGACGTGGACTTCTACCGGAGCCGGTCCCGCTCCCTGCGGGGGCTCCTCGGCGGCGCCGTCGTGGGTGCGCGGGACGAGCTCGGCGTGCTGCGCGATCTCCTGATCGCACCTGACGGCACGGTGGCGGCGCTGCTGGTCGAACAGGACGAGGCCATGTGCGAGCTCGAGCCCGTCGGCCTAAGAATCGAATATGTCTCCGCAGCCTGAGGTGCTGGAGGCGCTACTCTCGCAGGCGACCGTGGAACGCCCGGCCGCCCCGCTTCCAACGCAGCGCCGGCGAGCGTGGGCGTCGCTTCGCTCCGCGCTCCGCTCCGCCCGCAACTGGCAGGAACTCGGCAAGTTCTGCGTGGTCGGCGCGGTCGGCTACCTCGTCAACCTCGCGGTCTACGACGCGGTCCTGCACGCGCGCGTGCATTACCTCCTTGCCGCGACGTGCTCGTTCCTCGTTGCGGTCACGAGCAACTACACCTGGAATCGGCTCTGGACGTTCCGCGAGCACCGAGGTCACATCGGCGTCCAGGGGATGCGCTTCTTCCTCGTCTCGCTTGCCGCGCTCGGGGCCAATCTCGTCGTGCTCCATCTCCTCATCGCCTACGGCAACCTCGGCAAGCTCCCGGCGCAGGCAGTGGCGATCGTCCTCGTGACGCCGCTCAATTTCGTCGGGAACAAGCTCTGGTCGTTTCGCCGGGCGGGGCGCTAAGTAGCCTTCCTCCGGTGAGGGTTTTCCTCGCCGTCGCCCTCGCTGCGTTCGCCGTCGCCGCGTTCGCTCCCCCGGCGTTCGGGTCGACGCGCACGACGCTTACAGCCCCCGTCTACGACGGGAAAGGGCACCTCATCCAGACGCCGTTCGTCCCGCACCGGCCGGGCGCGTCGCTGACGCAGGAGCAGGCGCTCCGGATCTTCGAGCATTTCCCGAAGGTAGCCGCCTGGCTGGAGCGCTACCCGAAGTCGGGCTTGAGCGACCAGGCGACGTACGACGCGAAGTCCGGGCAGTGGAGCGTCAAGGTCTGGTGGAGCGGCAAGAACGTCTCCGCCGGCGAGATCGCCCAGGGGACGGTGCTGGACACGAATGGCGACGTCACCGACGCGTGGACCGGCCCGCAGGTCGCGTGGGGGATGGCACGCGGCTCGCCCGGCGCCTTCGGGGGTACGGCGATCAACAATCCGTGGGTCTGGGGCGCGTTCTGTCTCGTCTTCTTCGTCGGGCTCGCGGACTTCCGGCGCCTCCTCTCGCTCCGCAACCTCGACCTGCTCTTCCTCCTCTCGCCGACGGCGTCGCTCTGGTTCTTCAACCATGGCGACGTCTTCACGGCAGTGCCGCTCTTCTATCCGCTGCTCGTCTGGGTGGTGCTGCGCGGGATCTGGATCGGCGCGAGGAACCGCGGCACACGTGGAGCACCGACCTGGCCGGTCTGGGTGCTGCTCGCGGCGACCGTCTTCCTCGCCGGCTTTCGGATCGGGCTCAACGTCGAGAAGTCGAACGTCATCGACGTCGGCTACTCCGGGGTGATCGGTGCCGAGCGGATCGTCAACGGCGAGGCGCCATGGGGGAACTTCCCGGTCGAGCACACGAAGAAGGCGTGCGGGCCGGCAGACGCTTCGGGCGAGATCCGCAACTGGATCCAGACGAACGGCCGCTGCGAGAGCGCGAATCCGGAGGGAGACACGTACGGTCCGGTCGCGTACGAGTCGTACATCCCCGGATACCTCATTCTCGGCTGGAGCGGGAAATGGGACGATCTGCCCGCGGCGCATTTCACGTCGATCGCATTCGACCTGCTGACGCTGCTTGGGCTGTGGCTCGTGGGGCTGCGCTTCGGCGGGGCACGGCTCGGGGCAGTGCTGGCCTTCGCCTGGGTCGCGTACCCCTTCACGCAGTACGTCTCCAACTCGAACACGAACGACGCGGTCATGCCGTGCTTCCTC
>DASSLB010000289.1:0-7698 GCA_035689945.1 Gaiellaceae bacterium
CGGGATCGTCTGGGGATCGGTCGGCGCCGGCCGCGCATGTTTCGAGGCGGCGCTCGACTACGCGAAGGAGCGAATCGTCTTCGGCAAGCCGATCGCGGGCTACCAGCTCACGCAGCAGAAGCTCGCCGAGATGGCGCTCGAAGTGAACCGCGCCTCGCTGCTTGCGCTCCATCTCGGCCGGATGAAGGACGACGGGACGCTTCTTCCCGAGCACGTCTCCATGGGGAAGATGGGCAACGTCCGCGGCGCGCTAGAGGTGTGCCGGTCAGCGCGCACCGTCCTCGGCGGGAACGGGATCACGCTCGAGTATCCGGTCATCCGGCACATGAACAACCTCGAGTCCGTCCTCACATACGAGGGCACACACGAGGTGCACACGCTCTCCGTCGGCAAGGCCCTGACCGGCGAGAACGCGTTCCGCTAGAAGCCGGCGTCTTCGCGCACCGGCAACGGGCTCTGCGGTAGGCCCTCGCGCGGCTCTCCCTCGTTGTACGCCGACGGCGCGACGTCGTTGGGGCCCTCCGGGTAGAAGACGCTCGCGAGCCGTTGGATCTGCGGGCGGCCAGGGCCGAGCTCGTACTGGCCTCCGCCGTAAAGCTTGATTCCACGCTCCTCGCAGGCCTCGATCGTCTCGAACAGCCCGCGCACGGTCCCGAAGCGGGACGGCTTGATGTTCAGCCAGTGCGGCTCGAGCGGAAGCGCGTCGAGGTCGGCGAGCGAGTGCACCGGCGCGTCGAAGCTCAGGCGATCCTCGGCACCCGCAAGCGCCTCGCGAAGACCGTCTTCAAGCCACGCGTCCTCGACGAGCACGTCGGGAAGCTCCTCCACGATCGCGCGGTACAGGTCGGGATCGGGCGCGAGGTCGACCGTCGTGCCGCGGTAGTACGCCTTCAGGTCGACGACCCGGACGCGGTCGAGGGCGCGCAGATGCTGGAGGAGCGGCCGGTCCCACTCAGACTCCGCGTCGAGCTTGAACTCGAGCTCCGGCTCGACCTCGAGCCACCGGTCCGGCGCAGCGCGGGTCGAGACGACGAAGCGAACGGGAAGCTCCTGCCGGCCGAGCGCCTCGCCGAGGCCGAGCTCGTTCTGGCGCAGCGCGAGATCGAAGAGCGCACTCTCGAAGGCCCAGCGCCGGTGGTCCTGTCCGGTGTGGTTGTCCGGGTCGCCGTCCCAGAGCTCGAGCTCGTCGAGCCGGCGCGAGATGTCCTCGAGGCTCCACGTCCCGGCGAGCATCAAGCCGGCCGGCACGTGGTCGTGGTCGTCGGCTCCGTACGTGACGTCCTCGCCCGCGCCCTTCATGCCATCGCCCTCGACGACGACGGTCGTCGTCACGCGCGTCCAGCCCGAGGGAGTCTGTGCCTCGCGGCGTTCGAGCGCGTAGCCGTCGACCTTTACTTCCAGGCTGGCCACCGAGTCCCAGAGCGACATACTCCGAGCATATGAGGCGGAGCCTGATCACCAGCGCGGTGACCGCTCTCGTGCTCGCGGGATCGGCAGCCGCCGGGCTGCCGAAGGCGGGCGCGCTCGTGCCGGGACGCTCGCTCGGCGGCATCCGGCTCGGGGAATCCCCACGAGCTGTCCGTGCCTCGCTCGGCCGCTCTTACGGCACATGTCACGGCTGCTCGCCCACTACGTGGTACTTCACGTACCGACCCTTCAGTCAGCAGGGGCTCGCGGTCGAGTTCAGTCGCGGTCGCGTCTCGGCGACCTACACGCTATGGCGCCCTCAGGGCTGGCACGCGCCGAGAGGACTTCGATTCGGTGCGACGCCGCTCACCGTGCACGACCGCGTCGGGACGCCGCACACGATCACCTGCAGCGGCTACACCGCGCTCGTGCGGGACACGTTCGCGGCGCGGACTGCCTACTTCCTCTACGCCGGCCGTCTCTGGGGATTCGGTCTCTTTCGCCGCGGCGCCGACCCTTGCCGATGAGCATCGAGCTCGAGGACGTCGAGCGCGCGGCGCAGCGGCTCGCCGGTGTCGCCCACCGCACGCCCGTCCTCACGTCGCGAACGCTCGACGAACGTACCGGCGCGCGTGTGCACCTCAAGGCGGAGTGCTTCCAGCGCGGCGGTGCCTTCAAGTTCCGCGGCGCCTACAACAAGATCTCCTCACTCGACGAGGACGCCCTGCGGCGCGGCGTCATCGCCTACTCGTCCGGTAACCACGCTCAAGCGGTCGCGATCGCGGCTGCACTCCTCGACACGCACGCCACGATCGTGATGCCCGAGGACGCGCCGGCTGCGAAGCTCGACGCGACTCGCGGCTACGGCGGCGAAATCGTCCTCTACGACCGCTGGACGGAGAGCCGCGAGGAAATCGGCGCCGGACTGGCAAAGGAGCGGGGGCTCGAGCTCGTGAGGCCGTACGACGATCCGCTCGTAATGGCCGGCCAGGGAACGGCAGCGCTCGAACTGCTCGAGGACGCGTCGGAGCTCGACCTCCTACTCGTGCCCGTCAGCGGCGGTGGGCTGATCGCGGGCTGTGCAACAGCGGCGAAAGCGCGCCGGCCCGAGATGCGTGTGGTCGGAGTCGAGCCCGAGGCCGGTGACGACACGCGGCGCTCGCTCGAAGCCGGAGAGCGGATCCGCATCGACGTGCCGCGCACGATCGCCGACGGCCTGCAGGCGTCGGAGCCGGGCGAGCTGACTTTCGAGGTGAATCGGCGTCTGGTCGACGAGGTCGTCACAGTGACCGACGACGAGATCGTGGAAGCGATGGCTTTCCTCTTCGACCGAGTGAAGCTCGTCGCCGAACCCAGCGGCGCCGTCGGCGTCGCCGCGCTACTGAGCGGGAAGCTCGACGCGCGCGGCGCCCGGGTCGGCGTCGTCCTCTCGGGCGGCAACGTGGGCGCCGCCCGCTTCGCTGAGCTCGTCTCTAGGGCTCCCGCAACCCGTTCAGGGTGATCTCGAAGAACGTCTTCTCCGCCGCCGCGACGTCCTTTTCCCCGGCCGGCAGCCGGTCGAGCACCCAAGCAGTGAGGAGCTCGTCGATCGAGCCATAGACGATCGTCGCCGCTACGCGCGGGTCGATGTCCTTGCGGAACTCGCCGCGCTCGACGCCGCGCGCGATGACCCGCTGGATCACGTCGATCGGCTGCGCGAGCTCGCCGATTCGTTCGGCCAGCTCCGGGCTGCGGCCGAACTCGCGGATCACGACGCGGACGACATCCGGCAGGTGGAGCCAGGTGCGCAGGACGATCGCGGAGATGTGACGGAGCTGGTCGGCGGCCGGCTCCTCGGTCTCCTCCACGCTCGCGATGCGCGCCTGGAGGACGCTCCAGTTCTCGTGGAAGACCGCCTCGAGAACCTGGTCCTTCGACTTGAAGTAGTGGTAGAGAAGCCCGTGGGCGACGCCCGCCTCCTCGGCGATGTCGCCGACGCGGCTCGCGTGGTACCCCTTTCGCGCGAAGACGCGCACTGCGGCCTCGAGGAGCTGGCGGCGCTTGTCCTCCACGCCCTGCGTGCGTCCTGTCAATGCGGCCAAGAGCCTACTCCGGCTTCTGCCCGTCTGACGGTCCGGGTGCGAGGTCCTTGACCGCGCCTGCGACCCGCCCGATGGCCTGCTGGACGTCGCTCGGGATGATCCAGACCTTGTTTGCCTCTCCCTGCGCGATCAACGGGAGGGTCTGGAGGTACTGGTACGCGAGCAGCTCGGCGTCGGGTTTGCCCTCGTGGATCGCCGCGAAAACGGTCTCGATCGCCTTCGACTGACCCTCCGCGCGCAGCATGGCCGCCTGCTTCTCGCCCTCGGCCTGGAGGATCGCCGCCTGCTTCTGTCCCTCGGCCTGGAGGATCTGCGACTGCCGCGCGCCCTCCGCCTGCAGGATCGTGGCGCGCTTCTCCCGGTCGGCCCGCATCTGCTTCTCCATCGAGTCCTGGATCGACGCAGGCGGGTCGATCGCCTTCAGCTCGACACGGTTGACGCGGATGCCCCACTTGCCGGTCGCCTCGTCGAGCACGCCGCGGAGCTGCCCATTGATCTCGTCGCGCGAGGTGAGCGTCTTCTCGAGCGCCAGCCCGCCGATCACGTTGCGGAGCGTCGTCACGGTCAGCTGCTCGATCGCCTGGATGTAGTTCGCGATCTCGTACGTCGCCGCCTTCGGGTCCGTGACCTGGAAGTAGATGACCGAGTCGATGCTGACGACGAGGTTGTCCTCGGTGATCACCGGCTGTGGCGGGAAGGAGACGACCTGCTCGCGCAGGTCGAGCAGCGGCCGCACGCGGTCGATGAACGGGACGACCATCGCGAGACCTGGTGAGAGCGTGCGCGAGTAGCGGCCGAGGCGCTCGACGACGCCGGCGCGGGCCTGCGGGACGATCCGGATCGTCCGCGCCAAGGTGACGAGGACGACGACGGCGACGATCAGGATGACGATCAGGGCGACCATCTGGTTCAGCTTCTCCTATCTCTATCGGTACACCAGGGCAGTAGCGCCCTGGATCTGTGCGACCTCGACCTCCGTGCCGACGTCGAACGCCTCGTCGGAAAGGTAGGAGCGGGCGCTCCACTCCTCTCCGCCGATCTTGACCCGCCCGCCACGACCGTCGACGCGCTGGAGCACGATCGCCTTCGCGCCTTCGAGCGCCGCGGTGCCCGTGCGGATCGCGTGCGGCATCTTCAGGTGTCGCCGCGCGATCGGACGGAGGAGGCCGAGCGACGCGAAGGAGCCGACGCCGAAGACGGCGACCTGCAGCCAGACCGGCCCGCCAATCGCGGCCGTCACGGTGGCGGCAAGCGTGGCAACGGCGATAGGCCCGAGGAAGAACAGCCCAGGCGTGAAAATCTCGCCGACCGCGAGGAGAACCGAGACGATGGCCCAGGCGACCCAAGCGGGCATGCTCAAAGAGTACGCCTGAAGGGGCTCAGAAACTATCCTGATCGCATCATGAAGCGGGCTCTGCTGGTCACGCTTCTCGCGCTTGCCCCGCTCGTCTTCGTAGGCGGAGCCTCAGGGGCCGGCTCGCAGCCGCGCGTGCTCGCGATCACTTTCGGGCCGGATCTCGAGATCAATCCGGTCACGCAGGGTTATCTCACCCATCAGCTCTCGCACGCCGCCGATGCCGGTTACGACGCCGCAGTCATCCTCCTCGACACGCCCGGCGGCCTCTCGACCTCGATGAAGACGATCTACACGGCAGAACTGAACGCGCGACTCCCGGTGATCGTCTACGTGTCGCCCGAGGGCGCCCGCGCAGCATCGGCGGGGGTCTGGGTCTCGCAGGCGGCCGACGTCCTCGCCATGTCGCCGACCTCGAACATCGGCTCGTCGACGCCGATCGACTCGAGCGGCCAGAACCTCGGCAAGGATCTGCGCCGAAAGGTGATCAACGACTCCGTCGCGTCGCTCACCGCCCTCGCGGCAGCGCATCACCGCAACACGACGTGGCCCGAGAAGGCGGTGCGCGTGGCCTCGAACCTGACCGCGACCGAGGCGCTGCGGATGCACGTGGTGGACTTCATCGCGCCGACGCTCCCAGCCCTGCTCAAGAAGCTCGACGGCTACCACACGAAGGACAAGCAGCGACCGTTCACGCTGCACCTCGCCGGCGCCCAGATCGTGACGGTGAAGCCCGGCTTCTTCACGCGCTTCCTCAACACGATCATCGACCCGAACCTGATCAGCCTGCTCTTCCTGCTCGGGATCGTCGGCCTCGTCTTCGAGGTCCTCCACCCCGGCGTCGTCTTGCCCGGCGCGCTGGGCGCGGTCTCTCTCGTGCTGGCGTTGTACGGGTTTTCGGTGCTCACGCCGAGCTGGGGAGGCGTCGCACTGATGCTGCTCGGGGTCGGCTTGCTCATCGTCGATCTCCATGCGCCGACGCACGGCGTGTTGACGACAGCCGGCCTCATCTCGCTCGGGTTCGGCCTCGTACTTCTGTTCCAGAACGAGCCTGCGGTCTACCGCGTCAACGAGTGGCTGGTCATCGGCATAGGCAGCGCCATCGGCGCGTTCTGGGTCTTCGCGACCGGGAAGGCGCTCGCGGCGCGCAAGCTGCCCGTCGAGACCGGCGTGCAGAGGATGATCGGGCAAAAGGCCGAGGTGCGTGGCCCCGGGCTCGTCTTCGTGGACGGCGCACTCTGGCAGGCGCACACGGCCGACCACACAGACCTCGTTCCGGGCGAGCAGGTCGAGGTGGCCGCCGTGGACGGCCTTCAGTTGACCGTGCGGAGATAGGATCCAGGCGTGCTCGGTTTCGTCCGGGTCATGAGGGAGTACGAGCGGGCCGTCTTCTTCCGCTGGGGCCGGCTGCTCGATCCTCCGCGCGG
Organism: Gaiellaceae bacterium; assembly: GCA_035689945.1. GTDB lineage: Bacteria > Actinomycetota > Thermoleophilia > Gaiellales > Gaiellaceae > Palsa-739. Next base: position 6,270 of record DASSLB010000289.1, read on the forward strand.
TCCCGGTCTGGTCTGGAAGATCCCGATCGTCGACCAGATCGTGAAGGTCGACCTGCGGACGATCACGCTCAACATCCCACCGCAGGAGGTCATCACCAAGGACAACGTCCCGGTGCGGGTGAACGCAGTCGCGTACTTCAAGATCGTCGACCCGAAGAGCGCGATCGTGCAGGTCGAGAACTACATGGTGGCGACGTCCCAGATCGCGCAGACGACCTTGCGGTCGGTGCTCGGCCAGCACATGCTCGACGAGCTGCTCTCCGAGCGGGAGAAGATCAACGAGATCCTGCAAGCGATCATCGACGAGGCGACCGGGCCGTGGGGGATCAAGGTCTCGATCGTCGAGGTCAAGGACGTCGAGATCCCGAGCGGTATGCAGCGCGCGATGGCGCGGCAGGCCGAGGCCGAGCGCGAGCGGCGCGCGAAGATCATCAACGCCGAGGGCGAGTTCCAGGCAGCGGAGAAGCTGAAGGACGCGGCGGTCGTGATCGAGGCTCACCCGATCGCACTGCAGCTGCGCTACCTGCAGACGCTGCTCGAGCTGGGCGCCGGCAACACCTCGACGATCATCTTCCCGGCGCCGATCGACCTGATCCGCCCCTTCCTCGAGCGCGCCGACAAGAACTAGAGCCCGAGCAGCGACGGAAGCTCCCGCAGGCTCTCGGCCCGCGGCTTGAAGTCCGGGTTGAGCCCCTGGCGGTCGAGGAGGATTGCCTGCATCCCCAGCGCCCGCGCACCGTCGATGTCGTCAGCGATCGTGTCGCCGACCATCGCCGCCTCCGCCGGCTCGGTCCCGAGCAGGTCGAGAACGGCACGGAAGATGGACGCGTGCGGCTTCGTGCGACCGTGGTAGAAGGAGCTGATGCCGGCGTCGACGTCGAGCCCGTGGTGGCGGGCAAAGTCGTACACGTCGCGTGAGCTGTTGGACACAAGCCCGATACGGAGCCCGTCCGCGCGGAGCGCGGCGAGCGCGTCCGGCACGTCGTCGTAGATGTCGAAGTTCTCGTGCCGCTCCCAGCCGCGCGTGATCTCGACGGCGCAGTCGTAGGCCGGGTCGGCGTCGCCGCCCATCCCGCGCACGATCCGCTCCGTGAAGCGGAACCAGATCTCGTCGTCGTGCTCGAGCTCGGGATGGCGGCGAAGGTCGACGAGCGCGGCGTCGCGGGCCTCTTCGTAGCGGGACGCCTCCAGCCGAAGCCCGTGGCGCTCACCCGCGCGGACGTAGCCCTCGGGCCCGAGCTCCGGCCCCGGCCGCGCGAGCGTGAAGTCCACGTCGAAGAGGACTGCCCGGAGCATCGCTCGCTACCCTATGCCGCGTCTCGGGGTGTGGCGCAGCCTGGTAGCGCGCTCCGTTCGGGTCGGAGAGGTCCCCAGTTCGAATCTGGGCACCCCGATTTCCTCTCTCTGCCGGCGGAATGAAGAGTCAGGC
>DASSLB010000290.1:0-2540 GCA_035689945.1 Gaiellaceae bacterium
CTAGTCGCGGGGTCGGCTGGAATTTTGCGCGGGTTCGATTCTGGCCGCCTCCACTTTCCCCGCTAATCGGCGCTTTTCGATCGGAACAATTGATCGGAAAGCGCGTCGATCGGGATGGTTGTCCGCATCAGGTGAGAGGACGCGGGCCCAGGCGACACCTAAAAAGGATTCTCGGTTGGCCCCGACCCTAGCGCCGGGGCCAACCGAGACGCTCGGCTAGGCGTCTTATTTTCTGGGCGGAGGGTTGCCGCCTCCGAAGTTGTTCGGATCTTGCGGATTGCATGCCGTTCCAGGACTTGGGAACTGCCCCTTCAAAGTAGACGGATCAAAGAGACCAAGCTTGACGTCCTGCCCGTAGCTCTGCGTCCGACCAGCAGGGCCGCTCTGTGAACCATCTGGGTAGTCGTTCTGTCCGGAGTAACTGCACCACGAATTACCGTTCGACACGCGGGTCCCGGCCTCGGCCAGAGGGCCTTTGCAGTTGGCGGCGGCCGTCTCGCTCCCTTTGAAGGGGTCGACCGGCTGGCCCGCGCCGCAGTTCCCCGTCGACTCACCAGCAAATGTGACGGTCGCGCCGAGACCGGCAACGACGGCAGCTGCAAGTGTGGCAATCGCTAGCAATGCCAGCCTTGAGCCCTTGCGCATGTATTTCTCCTTCCCCTGTTATCGGCTTAGGCGGGGCGTCGTTAATCATCGGCCGCAGCCTCAGCGCTCCCCGCCCGCGTTCACCTCGCAGCGTCCCACGTGCTACCGAGCAGATCAAGCACCTACCGAAACATTGGCGCTGGCCTGTCGCAGCGCCTCAGGGGTCATTCCGGAACACTGGCCCAGGCGAGAGTTACGAGTGGGCCAAGGGGACTGGTGGGAGGCGAGGCTGCCCCCTGCCAAGTAGCGACGGCATCCGGCTTCGCTTGACAAATCGACACTTGTCGATATATTTATGGATGTCGATATGACCGAGGTCTTGTGATATGGAGTCCCTTCAAGTGCGCGGCCCCGCGTACGCGGCTGCTGCCGCAGCAGACCTGGCGGGGGTTGGCCTGATGGCCGCGCTCGAGACGCCGGTTGCCTGTTGTGTGCCCCTGGGCGCACCGACGCTGCACGAGGAGGAAGCCTTGGCGACGGCGGAGTTGTTCAAGGCGCTCGGTGATCCAGCGCGGGTGCGGATCGTGAATCTGCTCGCGACGGCCGGTGAGGCCGTGTGCGCGTGTGATTTGTACGAGCCGCTCGGCCTGTCCCAGCCGACGGTCTCTCACCATCTGAAGAAGCTGACCGATGTCGGACTGCTCATGCGTGAGCAGCGCGGCAAGTGGGCGTATTTCTCGTTGCAGCGCGACGCGGTCGAGAAGCTGGCCGCGGTCGCCGACCTGAAAGGAGCGTGTTGCTGATGTCTCCGACGGCTGACGAGCTGCGCGAGGAGGTGCGCCGACGCTACGCCGAGTCCGCGCGCGCCGTGACTGACGGCTCAGGGGAATGCGGGTGCGGCAGCGGCGAGTGCTGCACGGAGGGCGGCCCCGACGGGCCGGGTTTTGTGGAGGCGTTCTACGACGCCGAGCAGCGCGGCGCGCTCCCCGATACCGCTGTGCTGGCATCGCTCGGCTGCGGTAACCCGACTGCGGTCGCCGAGCTGAGGGAGGGCGAGACGGTGCTCGACCTCGGCTCCGGGGGCGGGATCGACGTGATCCTCTCCGCCAAGCGGGTCGGTCCGACCGGCGTCGCATACGGGCTGGACATGACGGACGAGATGCTCGCGCTCGCGCAGCAGAACGCACGTGAGGCAGGTGTCACGAATGTCCACTTCCTGAAGGGCGTGATCGAGCAGATCCCCCTTCCGGCAAACAGTGTCGACGTCGTCATCTCGAACTGCGTGATCAATCTCTCAGTCGACAAGGCCGCTGTGCTGACCGAGATCGCCCGCGTGCTGAAGCCGGGCGGTCGGGTCGGGGTGAGCGATATCGTCGCCGAGGACCATCTCAGCCACGAGGAAAGGGGCGAGCGCGGCTCATATGTAGGCTGCATCGCCGGCGCGCTCTCGAAGGACGAGTACACCGCCGGGCTGGAGGCAGCGGGATTCGAGGACGTGATCGTCGAGTTCATGCACGAGGTCGCAGACGGCATGCACAGCGCAATCGTCAAGGCGGCCAAGAAACAGAGCCCGAGAAGAGGCGGGCTGCCGGTCATCGAGCCGGCCGCGAAGGCGGGCTGCTGCTAGGAGGCCCTAGAACGAGCGGCGATGGGTTCTTCGCGATCTTCGCGGAAAGTTACGGCGTGGAGGAGGCGCGGATGCTCGGAGCGCGTCAGGCGTCGGACGAGCTCGGGACCGGCCGCCATTGCTCCGGGTACGAGCACCCAGACCTTCCCTGCGGTGACGTCGTAGTTCTCGAGCAGCGCCGACCATGAGTCGCCGGCGACCCAGTGGCCGAATCCGAACTCGAAGGCGACGGTCATCCCCATCCATGCCGCGCCGACCGACACTGACTCGCGGCGAGTACGTAGTGGCCAGCGCCGTTGAAGAAGCCACATGTATCCGCCGAGCAGCG
>DASSLB010000291.1:0-4803 GCA_035689945.1 Gaiellaceae bacterium
TGCCGGGGTTGTCGTAGTACTGCGTTGCGACGGAATAAACATTCGCCGTGCCAGTGCTGTCATGGGCGACGTCGGCGAAGTACTGGTTGATCAGAGTCTCGTAGCTCGCGTCGAAAGTGAGCGTGGTGGGCGGCGCGTAGCCAACGGCCTTCGACAGCGCGTGTGCATCGGCCTGGGAGGCGCTCAGATGCGGGACGATACCGCCGGGACGAAACTGCAGCTGCCCGGCCGAACCGGCCGCCATCGCCGCAGGCACGAGCATCGTCAGCGCGACTGCGAGTGTTGCGAGTAACCCCCTCAAACCCTCTCGTACCATCGCATGTTTCTTCGAGGAAGCCAAGCTCCGGATCGCACCCTTAGCGGAGTGCCGCGGCGGTGCGGACCAGCTTCCTGATCGCAGCTCTCAGAGTTGTGACGGCTTTGCTTGTTCCTGCGCCTGAGTCCTGGAGCGCAGTCAACTGCCGCGTGAGGTACGCGGCCTGGCTCGCTATGTAGCCGGAGTCGATCTGGCTCGACGGTGTCGTCGTCAGGTACGTCAGGAGAGTCTGCAGCTCCCGCGAGATCCGAGTTGACGCCGCGCCGATGTCGCCTGCGTCTCCGGAGACCGTGCCGGCGACCCGCCCGGCGGAGGTTGCCTGTGCTGCAAGCGATGCCGCTGCGCGAGAGGTCGCCCGAAGCGCGGCCGCCGCCTGGGCCTGGGCCCGCCGTTCTTGCGCGATCGTCTCGCGAGCAGTGGCAAGCGACGCGGACAGCCGGTTGACGTGAGCCGTCGACGCGGCGAGTGCGGCCCGGGCAGCGGTGTCGCGCTGTGCCTGGTGGCGCCAGCCGATCGAGAAGGCGGCGGCGCTGATAAGGCCGCCGCAGAGGAAGGCGAGGGCCGTGAGCAGCCAGGCCGAGCGCGGGAGCCTGCGACGACTCGAGCCCACGTGTGCGGGCGCGGCTGCGAACGGCGCGCGCTCTTCCAGGAGTGGCCAACGGGTCGTCGATTCCGACGTCATCGGCGAGCGCTTCGCCGTGCGAAGACAGGCTCCTGCCCTAACGGTGTCGGTTGCGCAACGTCCACCACATGCGCAGCGGAAACATCCCGAGGAACGGCGCCCGGCGCCCGACCTCGTCCCGGTCCTCGCGGTCGAAGGCTGCGGCGTAACGGGCGGCCTCGGCGGCGCTCTCGTACTCCTTAGAGCCGCCCGCGCCGCAGCCGCGTTCGCACGTCCAGCGCATCATCCGCCCCTCCGCTTGGAAGCGGTAGCGGTGACCGAGGAGGCGGCAGCTGAGCACGAGCCGAGCGTAACCGCGCGTCCTGCTTCGTCGTTCAGGCCCCAATGAGTTCCCAGGCTGCGAGCGTCGAGACCGGCCGCCTCGAGACGAACATCCCCGCACGTCTCGACAGGCTCCCGTGGGCGAAGTTCCACTGGATGGTCGTCATCGGGCTCGGAACGGTCTGGATCCTCGACGGCCTCGAGGTGACGATCGTCGGCGCGATCGCTCCCCGTCTCACGGAGTCGGGCAGCGGGATCGCGATCACGACCGCCCAGATCGGAACGGCCGCGGCGGTCTACGTCGCCGGTGCCTGTGTCGGCGCGCTCTTCTTCGGCCAGCTGACCGATCGCTTCGGCCGGAAGAAGCTCTTCTTGATCACGCTCGGCGTCTACATCCTCGCGACGCTCGCGACGGCCGCGTCGTGGACGGCGTGGTTCTTCTTCCTGTGCCGCTTCTTCACCGGCGCGGGCATCGGCGGCGAGTACGCGGCCATCAACTCGGCCATCGACGAGCTCATCCCGGCTCGTGTTCGCGGCCGCGTCGACCTGATCATCAACGGCTCCTACTGGGTCGGCTCCGCCGCCGGCTCGGCCATCGCGATCCTGCTTCTCGACAAGACGCTGCTCTCGGCGAGCGTCGGCTGGCGGATCTCGTTCTTCATCGGCGCGGCACTCGGTCTCGGCGTTCTCGTCGTGCGGCGCAACGTGCCCGAGAGCCCGCGCTGGCTCTTCATCCACGGCCGCGAGGAGGAAGCCGAGGCGATCGTCCGCGACATCGAGACGGCTGTGGAAGGCGAGACGGACGAGCGTCTCGAGGAGCCGGATCAGACCATCACCGTGCGGCAGCGCGAGAAGATCCCGTTCCGGGAGATCGCGAAGACCGCCTTCCAGCGCTATCCGCGGCGTGCCGTTCTCGGCCTTGCGCTCTTCATCGGCCAGGCGTTCCTCTACAACGGCGTCACGTTCAACCTCGGGACGCTCTACTCGACCTTCTGGAGCGTCTCCTCGAGCTTCGTCCCCGTCTTCCTCATCGTCTTTGCGATCGGGAACTTCCTCGGTCCGCTGCTGCTCGGCCGGCTCTTCGACACGGTCGGGCGCAAGCCGATGATCGCCGGAACGTACCTCGGCTCCGCGGCGATCGCAGTGCTCATGGCGCTCCTCTTCACCGGCAACTCGCTCGGCGGCTCGCCGTGGACGTTCGAGGCATTCATCTTCGGCACGTTCTTCCTGGCCTCCGCCGGCGCGAGTGCCGCCTATCTGACGGTGAGCGAGATCTTCCCGATGGAGACGCGCGCGCTGGCGATCGCCTTCTTCTACGCAGTCGGCACCGGCATCGGCGGGATCATCGGGCCGCTCCTCTTCTCGAACCTCATCGCCTCGACCAACCGCGGCGACGTCGCGATCGCGTTCTACATCGGGGCGGCAGTGATGGCCGTGGGCGGCATCGTGGAGCTGTTCTACGGCGTCAAGGCCGAGCAGGTTCCACTCGAGAACATCGCGAAGCCGCTCACGGCGGAGGAAGCCGAGGAGATCCCCGAACGCGAGCGCGAGGGACGCAGGCGCTACCGGCCGGGGCCGGGGCTGCAGTATCCGTACTACTCCCCGGGCATGTTCGGCACGTCGCTGAGGCGGCCGACCGCCCTGACCGGGCTGCAGCACGAGGTCGAGGCGATCGGACAGGCGGTCGACGAAGGCGGGCCGATCTCCCGGGAGGAGCTCTTCCGCATGGTCGGCGCGAGGCGCTGGGGGCCTGGACGGTTCCGTCGCGCGCTCGGCGAGGCCGTGGCGAGCGGGCGGATCCGGCGTACTGCACGCGGCCGGTTCGAGCCGCCTGAGCCCGGGACGTAGGCGCTACATTCGGCGCGTGGACGTTTCGCGCGACGCTGTCCTGAAGGCGCTCGAGCAGGTGATCGACCCGGAGCTCCGGCGGCCGGTCACCGAGCTCGACATGGTGCGCGACGTCGAGATCCACGATGGCGTCGTGGCGTTCACGATCGTCCTCACGGTCGCGGGGTGTCCGCTGCGGGACTCGTTCGAGCAGCAGGTGGAGCAGGCCCTCGCCGACGTGCCCGGCGTGACGGGCGTCGAGCTCTCCTTCGATGTGATGACGCCGGAGGAGCGGCAGGCGCTGACGCAGAAGCTCCGCGGCGGCGCGCCTGAGCGAGACGGCGTGATCCGCCTGCCGGCCGACTGCCGCGTGATCGCGGTAGCGAGCGGCAAGGGCGGCGTGGGGAAGTCCTCACTCTCGGCCAACCTCGCGGTGGCCCTTTCGCAGCAAGGTCACAGCGTCGGTGTGCTCGACGCCGATATCTACGGGCACTCGATCCCGCACATCCTCGGCATTCGCCAGCGTCCGATTGCCGTCGACGAGCTGATCGTGCCGCCCGTGAAGGACGACCTGAAGCTGATGTCGATCGGGTTCTTCCTCGACGGCAACGAGCCCGTCATGTGGCGCGGGCCGATGCTGCACCGTGCGCTCGAGCAGTTCCTCACCGACGTGCACTGGGGTGAGATCGACGTGCTCGTCGTGGACATGCCGCCGGGAACGGGTGACGTCTCGATCTCGCTCGGCCAGCTGCTGCCGCGGGCCGAGGTCGTCGTCGTGACGACACCGCAGAAGCTCGCGCAGGACGTTGCGGCGCGCGCAGCCGCGATGGCTCAGAAGACGAACATGCGCTTGCTCGGCGTCGTCGAGAACATGTCGGGCGACGTCTTCGGAAGCGGCGGAGGCGATGAGCTCGCTCGCGAGTTGCGCGTGCCGTTGCTCGGCACGGTGCCGCTCGATCCCGCGCTGCGAGAGCAGGGCGACGCCGGCGCGCCTGTCGTGTCGGCGCAGCCGGAGGCGTCGTCTGCGCAGGCGATCGTGGCGATCGCGCAGGAGATCGAGGCGCTCCGCCGCGAGCGCGGCGGCATCGTCAAGTCGCTGCCCCTCGTGGGCTGAGCGTCCGGTGGACGCCGACGAAGGCCTGAGTCGGCTGCGGGCGCTCGGCTTCCGCGAGGCTGACGCGCAGGAGCTGTGGACGCACTTCGACGGCGCCGAGAGTCGCGGCAAGCAGGGTCACGGCCACGCCCGGATCCCGTGGCTCGAGGAGCTCGAGGGCTACGACGCATCCGCGCAGCCGTCGCTGGTCGAGAGCGAGGAGGGATTCGAGCGCTGGCACGGCGGCGGTGCCATCGGCTACCTCGTGCTGGGGCGCGTCGTGCGCGCGCAGCTCGAGCGCCCGCCGTTGCATGCGCGCCTCGTCGTCTGCGAGCGGACGTTCCCCACGGGAATGCTCGGGCACCACGTGCGCCGGCTCGCCGGCGGCGGGCTCGTGGCGGTGCTCACCGCGACGTCGCCGGCGCGTCTGGGTCACCCGTCCGGCGGCCCGAAGCTCGCAGGCACCAACCCGCTCGCGATCGGGATCCCGAGCAGCGGCGGTGACCCGATCGTCGTCGACGTCTCCATGGGAGCCGTGACATGGGGTGATGTCGTCGCTGGACTAGCGGAGGAGGGGGAGCTCGTCCCCTTCGGGGGCGAGCGGGCGCACAAGGCCTTCGCGCT
>DASSLB010000292.1:0-6754 GCA_035689945.1 Gaiellaceae bacterium
CGGATCCTCGCGGGTGGCACGCAGCATCCGTGAGAAGCGCGTCCGCTGATAGCCGTAGGCGACGGCCACGCAGACGAGACCGCCGATCGCCGCCTGCCAGATCCCCGTCGTCGAGGGTACGGCGGAGAACGCGTTCAGCCCAGGCCCGATCCTCTGCTCGAACGTGAGCACGTTGTTCGTGATCTCGAGAACCCCGAATGTCGCGATCCCGGCGGCGAGGCCTGACAGCCGCATGAGCGGCAAGCCGACCACGAACGCGAAGATGCCACCGAGCACCGCCGCGAGCGCAAGCGACGCGACGTTGCCCACGTTCGTCGTGAGAAGGAAGTGGGCCAGGCCGGGCATGGTGACGCGCTTCTGGTCCTCCGGCACGGTGAGCACACCGGCCGTCCAGGCGCCCACCGCGACGAAGCTGATGTGGCCGAACGACAGCACGCCGGAGTTCCCGATGAAGACGTACAGCGCGACGACGATCGCGACCTTGACGAGCGTGTCGAGGAAGTACGCCTGGAGATAGCTCGAGACCTCGAGCCCGAGCAGCGCGGTTCCGAGAATGAGCAACCCGGGCGCAAGAAGCTCCGGAATCCGACGGATGGCGTTCATACCCGCTCCACCGCGCCGCCGCCGCGCGCAAAGAGACCGTTCGGCCGGACGAGTAGCACGACGATCACCGCCGCGAAGAGAAAGCTCGGCAGGTACTGGCTCTGGTTCGAGGGCAGGACGCCGCCGAGGATCCCGTTCGCGAAGCCGATCGCGAAGCCGCCGAGCGTTGCGGGGATCGGCCGGTTGAGACCACCGAGAACGACTCCGGCGAGCACGAGGATCGTGTCCTGGGTGCCGAAGGTGGGTACCACCGTGAGCTCCGTGACGCTCAGCATCACCGCAGAGACAGCCGCGAACAGCCCTGAGACGATCACGGCTCCCGAGATCACCCAGTTGGCCCGAACGCCGAGCAGGCGAGCGGTCCGGAAGTCCATCGCCGCCGCGCGCATGTGAAGACCCAGCGGCGTTCGCGTGAGCAGGAGCTGCAAGATCACGAGGCAGCCGACGGCGGTCGCGAACGAGATCACCGCGATCTTCTTGATGAAGACGCCGCCGATGTCCCACGGCGCGTTGAGAATGGCGAGCGCGCCGGCGCTCTTGCCCAACGGACCGAACGCGAGCAGGGCGATGTTCTGGAGCAGAAACGCAATTGCGAACGTCGCCACGAGCATCACGGCGGGCGAATGCGTCCTCAGCGGCCGGAAGACGAGCCAGTCCATCAGCACGGACAGTCCGAGGACGACGCCGAAGCAGAAGAGGATCGAGGCCCAGTTCGGGAACCCCCACTGCGAGCCGTAGGCGAGCGCGAAGGCGCCGGCCATGATCAGCTGCCCGTACGCGAAATTGACGAGTCGCAGGACGCCGAAGACGAGTCCGATCCCCACCGCCATGAGCGCGTAGACCCCGCCCAGCGCGAGGCCGTTCGCGAAGGTGGGCCAGGTGAGGTTGAGGAAGGCGAGCGTCATGCGAGATAGGCCGCGACGAGCCGGTCGGTATCGCCCGCGTCCTTCGGGCCGAGGGTCAGGCGGAGCTCGCCGTTCGCGAGGACGTACGACCTGTCGGCGAGCGCGACCGTCCGCTGAGCGCGCTGCTCGACCAGCAGGACGCCGAGGCCGGAATCCCGGATCTGCGTCAGTGCCTCGAAGACGACGTCGACGATCTTGGGCGCCAGCCCGAGCGAGGGCTCGTCGAGCAGGAGCACGTCGGGGTTGGCGGCGAGCGCTCGGCCGATCGCCAGCTGCTGCTGCTGGCCGCCCGAGAGGACGCCCGCCTGTCGTGAACGGAACTCGCGCAGGACCGGGAAAAGGTCGTACGCGCGTGACAGGGCTGATGGCTGGAAAGCCCGCCGGCCAAGCCGGCGGCCCCCGGCCGCAAGACCAGGGCGGCCGGAGGCGCCGCCCGGGCCGTTCCTGCCTCGCTTGCGGCCGGCGAGGCCGAGGCGCAGGTTCTCCTCGACCGTGAGCTCGCCGAAGATGCGACGCCCTTCGGGCACGAGCGCGATGCCGCGACGAGCCACGTCCTCGGGCGGGCGGCCGACGAGTGACCGTCCGTCGAGCCGCACGTCGCCGCCGGTGACGGGCGCCGCGCCCATGATCGCGTGCAGCGTCGAGGATTTCCCCGCCCCGTTCGGCCCGATCAAGCCCACGATCTCGCCCGGCTTCACCTCGAGCGACAGTCCGCGGACAGCCTCCACCGCGCCGTAGCGGACGGAAAGCTTCTCCACCGCGAGCGCGGTCATTCGATCTCGTCCGCCTCTGCGCTCTCGCCGAGGTAGGCGGCGGCTACGCCGAGATGGGCGCGGATCTCCTGCGGCGTCCCCTCGGCAAGCGTCTTCCCCTGGTCGAGCACGTGGATCCGCTCGCAGACCTCAAGGACGAGCGCGACGTTGTGGTCGACGAGCAGGACTCCCGCGCCTCGGTCGCGGATCACGCTGACCGCGGTTGCAAACCGCGGTATCTCGGCCTCGGGAAGCCCGGCCGCGGGCTCGTCCATGAGCACGAAGCGCGGTTCCGTCGCGAGTGCCCGGGCGACGCCGAGTCGCCGCTCGTCGCCGTGCGCGAGCGAACCGGCGGGTCGTTCGGCGTACTCGTCGAGCCCGAGCAGCGCGAGCAGCTCTCGCGCCCGCTTCGCCGCTTCCCGCTGCGACGCACCGACCCCCAACGCGGATACCTCGACGTTCTCCCGCACCGAGAGGCCGCGGAAGGCGTGGCTGTGCTGAAACGTGCGCGCGAGCCCGCGCCGTCCGCGCCGGAAGGCGGGCCAGCTGGTCACGTCCCGGTCCTCTAGCAGCACCCGGCCGCCTGTCGGCCGGTCGAAGCCACTGAGGACGTTGACGAGCGTCGACTTGCCGGCGCCGTTCGGGCCGATCAGCCCGACGACCTCGCCGCGCCCGAGCTCGAGCGAAACGTCGCGGAGTGCCTGGACTCCCGCAAACGAACGCGAGACGGAGGAGGCCCGGAGCGATCCTCCGGGCCTCCCCCTCTGTTGAGTTACCTGCTGCGCTACCTCCGTCAAGCCCTATGCGTCCGGGCTGTTCGGCACGACCTTCGCCGTGATGGTGCCCTTGGCGATCGGCTTGTTGTTGTTGATCTCGATCACGCGGTACTGCCGGCCGAAGACCGTGTGCAGCTTCTTCGAGAAGCTCACGTTGCCCGAGAGCGTGGGCACCTTGTTGAACTTCTCCATCACCGCGGCGAGCTTCGAGCCCACGAGCGAGCCGTGCGCACGCTTGATCGCCGTGACGAGCCCGTCGATCGCGGTCGGGCCGGTGACGAAGCCGCCGGTCGCGGCATTGAACGGATTGGCGGCCCTGAGCTTGTTCGCCAGCGCGTTCACCGCCGGATTCGGGTCGTGGCCGAACGCATTCGCGTACGTCACGAACCAGTAGTTCGTGACCTTGGGACCGCTGGTGGGCAGCCAGTACGTACCGTCGCCGGCCCACGAGTTCAGGATCGGGGTCTTGACGCCGGCCGTACGCAGGTCGGTGATGAACGGGAGCTGGGCGCCGTACGAGCCCGAGGTGACCGTGACGATCACCTGCGCCGGATGCTGCTCGATGCCGCTGGCAGCGTTGTGGAAGTTCGTGGAACCGTTCACGAGCGCCGGATCCTGATACGACGTCTCGTAGTTGATCTTCCCGCCGAGCTGTTGGAAGCGAGCCTTGAACGCGGTCACGACGGCCTTGAAGTAGACGATCACGGTGTCTGTCGCCAGGTCGGCAGTCTTCCAGCCCTTCTTCCAGGCGAGCTCCGCCATGGCCGAGCCCTCGTCCTGCGCCACGTTGCCGAAGCTGTAGGCGAGCTTGCCCGGCTTTCCGAACCGCTTGGGGCCCATTTGATCGGTGCCGATGCACGGCGCGATCGTGAGCAGATGGTGCTTCAGCGCCTCTTGGACGACAGGCGAAGCCAGATCGACGTCACACGTCGTGAAGATGACATTCGCGCCTTGGCCGATCAGCTTGTCGGCGCAGACCTTCGACGTGGTCTTGTCATCGCCCTGGGTCTTGCAGGTCTTGATCACGATCTTGCGTCCGTCCACGCCCTTCTTGTTGAACTTGGCGACTTCGAGCTGCGCCGCGGCGAGTGCCGGCGTGTCGAACGGCTGCATCGGCCCCTTGTTGTCGAAGGCCCAGCCGATGATGATCGGCTTCTTCGCCGCACTCGAATGCGTACGAGCCGCCGCGGTCGCCGCGAGGACGAGTGCCGCAGCGGCGACGATCACGAGCGCCCAGCGCGCCCGCTTTTCTACCCTCATGTCTCTCCTCTCCGGCCCACGGCGGTCGCCGGGACCCTCCTTTTCGACCAGCAGTTGAAGAAAGCCTCACGACCGCGGCGCGCGAGCTCGGCGGCGTCGAGATCCCACAGCGAGTCGGGATAGGCGCTGCCGAAGGTGCCGTTGTCGGAAAAGATCTCGAGATCGTAGAAGCCCTCCCAGCCCACGTCCTCTAAGACGCCGAAGATCCCGGGCAGGTCAGCGGCGCCGTCACCGGGGAGCACGCGATCGGCCCAGCCGCGCGTCGGCTCCCGCCAGTCGCTCACGTGGACGCCTGCGATCAGGTGCGCGTAGCGCGGGATCTCGTCGAACAGCCCCGGCGTGTTCCAGAGAGCCCAGGTATCGAACTGGATCCCGATCGCGTCACTGCCGACCTCGTCGATGAACCCGGCCGCATCGCCGAGCGTGTTCAGGATCGACCAGTTCTCGATGTCCTCCAGCTGAAACGGCTCGAGAGCGAGCCTCAAGTCGAGCCGCTCCGCCTCGCGGGCGATCTCCCGCACACCGCGCACCGCCGTGTCACGGTCGCCCGGGCCGGTAAAGCACAGGACCGCCGACGGCGCATACGGCGCGAGAATCTCGAGTGAGCGGAGAAGCGCGTCGACACGTTCCCGCGGAGTCTCGGGGCCCGGCAGAAGCGGAAGCGGGTGCACGGACGGTACAGCGGGAACGGCGGTCGCGCAGCCGAGGCCGGTCGCCCGGAACTCCTCGAGTGAGTCCCCGCCGAGCTTGATCTCCCACACCCCGATCCCGTCGGCTCCGGCGGCCACGTACGCGCGCAGGTCGTCACCGAAGCTCGCGGCGAGCGTGCTCACCTGCGAGATCGAGAACAGCGGTTGTTGCTGCATGGCCCTCGACACCCGGAGCCTGGATCCTCCCATGCATTTGACATCTGATCAAGAGTGGTTCACGCTCGATTTCGTGGAGTCGACGCTGACGCAGGGTGGCGCCCCACGCCATCCGACGATGGCCGAGGCGGCGTTGGAGCGACTGCGCGAGGCGATCATCCTCGGCGAGCTCACGCCGGGGACGCCCCTGCGACTCGAGGATCTCGCCCGCTCGCTCGGAATGAGCATCTCGCCGATCCGCGAGGCGGTACGCCGGCTCGAGGCGCTGGGCCTCGCCGAGCACGTCCCGCACCACGGCGCAAAGGTCGTGGCTCTCGACATCGAAGAGCTGCGCGAGCTCTTCTCGATCCGGCTCGCCCTCGAGACGATGGCCGTACGGCGCGCAGCCGCGCTGTTCGAAGCGGAGGACGAGCGCGCGGCTCGTTCGCACCTGGCCGAGCTCGACGAGGCCCGCCGGGCCGGTGACGCACGCGCAGCGGTGCATGCACACACGGCCTTCCACTTCACGCTCTACGAAGCGGCGCGCTCCGGCTGGCTGCTGCGCCTGGTCCGGCCTGCGTGGGACAGCTGCGAGCGGTACCGGCCGGTACTGCTCGGCGCCGGCGGCTCACCGCAGGACCGGCACGCGGAGCTCGACGAGGAGCTGCTCGACGCCTGCGCGGCGCAGGATCCCGATCGCGCAGCCGTCGCGCTGCACGCCCACCTCGAGCTGGCCACCGACATCTACCGCGTCGAGCTCGCCGGCCGAAGCATCTTCGCGTTCTAGAAAGGAGAGCCATGGCAACGACGTCGAAACCGTCCGCCGAAGGGTCGACCCGGGAGCTCGTGCCGTTCCGCGTCCGCACCGCGGACGGCCGGGAGGTCGAGCTCGAGTACTCGTCGCCGCGGCCCGCGGAGGGGCACGACGAGCACGCCGTTCTCGAGACGCTGCCGTGGTTCGAGCCGGGGAAGCCGCTCCGCAACTACATGCTTCACGAGAGCGACTTCTACGACGAGGTGGAGCAGGTGTGGGGCCGCCGGTGGGGCGCCGAGGGGATCGGGACGTTGCGCGAGGTGCTCGTCTCGCGCCCGTCGGAGAACGAGGTGCGGCCGGAGTACGCGGAGGAGTGGCAGTACTACTACTCGACCGCCGCGGGCAACGCCGACCTGGGCCGGCTGCAGGCGCAGTTCGACGAGTACTACGCCGTGCTCGCCGACAACGGCGTCCGCGTCAACTACATCGAGCCGCCGGTGCCGGCGATCGGTGCGTACGGCTGGATCAAGAACCTCGTCACGCTGGCCGGCGGCGGGCTCGTCGTCCACGGCGGCGCGATCGTGCACCGCTACGGGCTCGGCTCATGGCAGAAGGGGCGCGAGGTGATCTGGCAGCAGGTGCTCGCCGCGCTGCAGGTTCCCGTCTACCTCACGATCCACGGCACCGGGGTCGGCGAGCCGGGTGCGGGGCGCTGGCTGGACGAGAAGACGTTCGCGTTCAACGAGTCGGTCGTCGCGAACGAGGAGGGCCTCCGCCAGCTCGAATTCGTGCTCTCGAACCTCGGCATCGAGCTGATCGTCTGCCACAGCCCCGGCTGGTACGACACGACCGGCCACGG
>DASSLB010000293.1:0-17677 GCA_035689945.1 Gaiellaceae bacterium
CCGTAGGAACCCCGATGTAGGGTCGCTGCGACCCCGCGATTCTCCCGGCAGGAGGTTTTTCCCTGGCCGCAGCAGCGACAACAGTCCTCGATCCGAGCGCCCTCGACGTCCTGCTCGAGGTGCTGCGGGCGCGCGGCTACCGCGTGCTCGGGCCGACCGTTCGCGACGGCGCGATCGTCTACGACGAGCTCGACTCGGCCGCCGAGCTGCCCGTCGGCTGGACCGACGTCCAGGAGCCCGGCACTTACCGGCTCGAGCGGCGGGACGACGAGGCGCGCTTCGGCTACGCCGTCGGGCCGCATTCGTGGAAGCAGTTCCTCTTCCCGGCGCGCCTTCGGCTCTGGCGGGCACGCGCGAACGGCGGCGCGCCGGTCGTCGAGGAGGACGCGCCCGACGAGACGCCGCTCGCCTTCATCGGCGTCCGCGCGTGCGAGCTGAACGCGATCGGGATCCAGGATCGCGTCTTCACCGGCGGCAAGTTCGTCGACGGCGACTACGCCGCGCGGCGCTCCGGGATCTTCGTCGTCGCGGTCAACTGCGGTGAGCCGGCAAGCACCTGCTTCTGCGTCTCGATGGACACCGGGCCGCGGGTCGGCGAAGGCTACGACCTCGCGCTCACGGAGATCCTCGAAGGCGAGCATCGTTTTCTCGTCGAGGCCGGCACCCAGGCCGGGGCGGAGGTGCTTGCGGAGTTGCCCTCGCGGCCGGCCGAGAAATCCGATGTCACCGCCGCGACCGCTGTCGTCGACTCCGCCGCCGCACGCATGGGCCGGACGATGGACAGCGTTGGTCTGCGTGACCTCCTCGCCGACAACCTCGAGCATCCTCGCTGGGACGATGTGGCCGAGCGCTGCCTCACATGCGGCAACTGCACGCTCGTCTGTCCCACATGCTTCTGCTCGTCGGTCGAGGACACGACCGACCTCGCCGGTGCGGAGGCTACGCGCACCCGCGTGTGGGACACATGCTTCTCGCTCGACTATTCGTACATCCACGGCGGCAGCGTTCGTGCCTCGGCCCGCTCGCGCTACCGGCAATGGATGACGCACAAGCTCGGCACGTGGCACGACCAGTTCGGCACCTCGGGCTGCGTTGGGTGCGGCCGCTGCATCGCGTGGTGCCCGGTCGGGATCGACATCACGGCCGAGGTCGCCGCGCTCCGCGGAGAGGAGGCAGGCAATGCGCAAGGAGCTTGACGAGATCCTCGAGGGGGTTGCTTTCTTCGAGGGCATGAGCGACGAGGAGATCGCCCTGATCGCGGGCTGCGGCCGCAACGTACGGTTCGACGCGGGGGAGACGATCTTCCTCCAGGGAGACGCCGCCGACGTCTTCTACGTCGTCCGTCAGGGCTCGGTGGCGGTGGGACACTTCGCGCCGCCGCGCGGCGAGCTCGTGATCGAGACCATCGAGGCGGGCGAGCTGCTCGGCTGGTCGTGGCTCTTCCCGCCGTATCGCTCGCACTTCGACGCGCGGGCCCTGGCGACCGTGCGGGCGACGCAATTCGACGGCGCCTGCCTACGGGGCAAGTGCGCCGACGATCCGGTGCTCGGCTACGACCTGATGAGCCGCTTCGCGCAGGTGCTGATCGAACGCCTGCAGTGGACCCGGCTTCGGCTCCTGGACGTGTATGGCGACGGTCGCTGACGACCGGGCCGCCGGCGTGCTGGTGCCGTCGCCTTTTCGCGTCGGTGCCCGCCGCCAGGACACGGCGGACACGTGGACGCTGACCCTCGAGCCGCTCGGCGACGGTTTCGCCGTGGCGCCGGGGCAGTTCGTGATGGTCTATGCGTTCGGAGTGGGGGAGGTGCCGATCTCGGTCAGCGGGCCCCCGGAGGTTCCAGGTGAACCGGTCGTCCTCACGGTTCGAGACGTCGGCGCCGTGACGCACGCGATCTGCTCCTCTGAGCCCGGGACGGTCCTCGGGTTGCGCGGGCCGCTCGGCAACAGCTGGCCGATCGAGGCTGCTGCCGGAGGTGACGTCCTCGTGATCGCCGGCGGAATCGGGCTGGCGCCGCTGCGCCCGGTGGTGCTCCACGCGATCGGCCATCGCGAGAGCTATCAGAACGTCTGGCTCCTGTACGGCGCGCGCACGCCGCAGGACCTCCTCTACCGGGACGAGCTCGGCGCCTGGCAGTTCGAGGTCGGCGTCGACGTCACCGTCGATGCGGCCGACACGACCTGGCTCGGGCGGGTGGGGGTCGTGCCCAAGCTCGTCGGGCAGGTCGACTTCCGTCCCGAAGCCGTGAGGGCGTTCGTCTGCGGCCCCGAGGTGATGATCCACTACACGGTCGAAGCGCTCCACGAGCGCGGGGTGGCGGACGAGCGGATCTTCCTCTCCCTCGAGCGCGACATGCGCTGCGGCGTCGGCCTGTGCGGACACTGCCAGCTCGGGCCGACTCTGATCTGCCGCGACGGGCCCGTGTACACGCAGGCTCAGGTCGCGCGGCTGATGGAGGTGCGTGAGCTATGAGCGGGAAACCGAGCCTCGCGGTGTGGAAGTTCGCGTCCTGCGACGGGTGCCAGCTCACCCTGCTCGATCTCGAGGACGAGCTGCTCCCCCTCGCCGACACGATCGACATCGCCGACTTCCGTGAGGCGACGAGCGCGGTGGCCGAGGGGCCATACGACCTCTCGCTCGTCGAGGGCTCGATCACGACGCCGCACGACGCCGAGCGGATCCAGGAAATCCGGAGCGCGTCGAAGGCACTCGTCACGATCGGTGCCTGCGCAACCTCGGGGGGAATCCAGGCATTGCGCAACTTCGCCGACGTGGACGAGTTCACCCGGATCGTCTACGCCTCGCCGCAGTACATCTCGACGCTCGCCACGTCGACGCCGATCGCCGCGCACGTGCCGGTCGACTTCGAGCTGCGCGGCTGCCCGATCGACAAGCGCCAGCTACTCGAGGTCGTGACGGCGTTCCTTCACGGACGCCGGCCGGGCATCCCGCAGACGAGCGTGTGTACGGAGTGCAAGCGGCGCGGCGTTGTCTGCGTCATGGTCGCGCACGGCACGCCGTGCCTCGGCCCGGTGACACAGGCCGGCTGCAACGCGCTTTGCCCGTCCTACGACCGCGGCTGCTTCGGCTGCTTTGGCCCGATGGAGACCCCCAACACCGGCGCACTCGTGCCGTTGCTGCGGCGGCTCGGCCGTTCGGACGACGACGTCCAGCGCCTCTTCCGCACCTTCAATGCCGGCGCCGAGCCCTTCCAGAAGGCGGTCGCGCATGACTAAGCGGACGATCGTCACCGACTACCTCGCGCGGGTCGAGGGGGAGGGCGCGATGACGGTGAGGCTCGACGGCGACCGCGTCGAGCACGTCGAGCTGCGGATCTTCGAGCCGCCGCGCTTCTTCGAGGCGTTCCTGCGCGGCCGCTCGTTCCTCGAGCCGCCCGACATCACCGCACGCATCTGCGGCATCTGCCCGGTCGCGTACCAGACGAGCGCGGTCAACGCGATCGAGAGCCTCTGCGGGGTGGAGGTGCCCGAGCCGATCCGGATGCTGCGCCGCCTTCTCTACTGCGGCGAGTGGATCGAGAGCCACGCGCTGCACGTGTACATGCTCCACGCGCCCGACTTCCTCGGCTACGAGAGCGCGATCGAGCTCGCGCGCGACGCGCCGGCCGCGGTCGAGCGAGGGCTCGCGCTCAAGCGCACCGGCAACGACGTGATGACGCTCGTCGGCGGTCGCGAGATCCACCCGATCAACGTCCGGGTCGGCGGCTTCTACCGGGTGCCGACGCGCCGCGAGCTGCGCGCGCTCGTGGAGCCGCTCGAGCGGGCGAGGGAGGCCGCGCTCGAGACCGTGCGCTGGACGGCCGGCTTTCACTTCCCCGAGCGGGTCGTCGACTGCGACCTCGTCGCTCTCGCCCACCCGGGCGAGTACGCGATCGAGCGCGGCCGCATCCGCTCGAGCGGCGGGCTCGACCTCGCGCCGGCGGAATACGACGAGCACTTCGAGGAGCTGCATGTCGAGCGCTCGAATGCGCTCCAGTCGCAGCTGCGCGGCGGCGGCACCTACCTCTGCGGGCCGCTCGCCCGATACTCGCTCGCCTCGGAGCACCTCTCGCCGCTGGCGCGCGAGGCGGCGGCCGAAGTGGGCCTCGGCGAGGAGTGTCGCGACGCCTTCCACAGCATCGTCGTGCGCAGCGTCGAGCTCGTGCACGCGTGCGACGAGTCGCTTCGGCTGATCGAGGGCTACGAGGAGCCCGAGCGGCCGGCCGAGCCGGTCGAGCCCGTCGCGGGCACCGGCTACGGCGTGAGCGAAGCGCCTCGCGGGCTGCTCTACCACCGCTACCGGATCGACGCGGAGGGCACGATCCTCGACGCGAAGATCGTCCCGCCGACCTCGCAGAACCAGCTCGCGATCGAGGACGACCTGCGCGACGTCGTCGCGCGCAACACTCGCCTCGACGACGACGCGCTGCGAGCCCTCTGCGAGCAGACGATCCGCAACTACGACCCGTGCATCTCGTGCGCGACGCACTTCCTCGACCTCGACGTGGAGAGGAAATGAGCCGCACCGTCGTGATCGGTATCGGCAATCCCCTCCGCGGCGACGACGCGGCAGGCGTCGCAGTCGCGGAGCGCCTCCGTCCGCGCGTGCCCGAGGGCGTCGAGGTCGTCGCCTGCAGTCAGGAGCCGAGCCGGTTGATAGAGGCATGGGAGGGAGCCGACGGTGTCGTGCTCGTCGACAGCGTCTCGTCGGGCGCGCCGCCCGGGACGCTCCATCGGTTCGAGGCGGACAAAGAGGCTCTCCCGGCGCGCTCCTTCCATTCGTCGACGCACGCGATCGGGATCGCCGACACGATCGAGCTCGCGCGCGCACTCGGGCGGCTGCCGCGCCGCGTCCGCGTCTACGGCATCGAGGCGGGGCGCTACGGCAACGGCGTCTCGCTCACACCGGCGGTCGAGTCCGCGGTCGCTTTCCTGGTCAGGGAGGTCTTGACCGACCTGGAGGAGGATCGATGCACGAGCGCGCGCTGATGACCGACCTCATGCGAGAGATCGAAGCGGTCGCATCCGCCGACCGTGCCACGCGCGTGACCCGTGTCTCGGTTCGGCTCGGCGCGCTTTCACACTTCACGCCCGAGCACTTTCGCGAGCACTTTGTCGATGCCTCGCACGGCACGCTCGCCGAGGGCGCGGCCGTCGACGCCGTGCTCGCAGACGACCTCGACGACCCGCGCGCCGCGGGTGTCGTGCTCGAGAGCATCGAGGTCGAGGACTGATGTGCATCGGCTCTACAGAGCTGCTCGCCGAAGCCTGGGAAGACCAAGGCGCGCGCGTCGGCCGGCTCTCGGACGGCCGCGTCGTCTCGCTCGCGTTCCTGCCGGACGCTCGCGCCGGGGACGTCGTGCTTCTCCACCTCGGCATCCCCGTCGAGGTGATCGCCCCAACACCGACCGAACCGGAAGGAGTCGCCGCATGACCCGCAGCGCAGGAATCGCTCTCGCCTTCGTCACCGCCTGCATCAGCGGCGTCTCGATCTGGCTCAACGGCCGCGCCGTGAAGCACTTCTCCGACGCGACCGTCTACACAACCGCCAAGAACGTGGTCGCCGGCGGGTTGCTGCTCTTGCTCGTGCTGACGGTCGGCTCGAGCCGGCGCGCTCCCCTGCCCGCGGTCGTGCGTCGCCGCTGGCCGGCGCTGCTCACGATCGCGGTGATCGGCGGGAGCATCCCGTTCGTCCTCTTCTTCGAGGGCCTCAAGCGGTCTGAGGCGACACAGGCGGCGTTCATCCAGAAGACGCTCGTCGTCTGGGTCGCGCTGCTCGCGGTGCCGCTGCTGCGCGAGCGGTTCCGGTGGCCGCACGCGCTCGCGATCGTGTGCCTGATGGGCGGGCAGGCCTGGCTTGCCGGGAAGCTCGGGACCGTTGTCTTCGGGCAGGGCGAGGCGATGATCCTCGTGGCAACGTTCCTGTGGTCGGTCGAGATCGTCTTCGTCAAACACGTCCTCCGCGCGATCCCGCCGGGTGTCCTCGCGGCGGCGCGCATGGCCCTCGGGACGGTTCTGCTCCTGTGCTGGCTCGCGCTGACGGGCAAGCTCGGCGACCTCGCCGGGCTCTCCGCGCTGCAGTGGCGCTGGGCGCTCTTGACCGGGCTGCTTCTTACCGGCTATGTGGCGACCTGGTTCGCCGCGCTCGCGCGCGCCCAGGCGATCGACGTGACGGCTGTGCTCGTGTTCGGCGCCGTCGTGACCGCGATGCTCTCCGGCGTCATCGACGGTGCGGTGATCGGCGTCGGCGGGACGATCCTCGTCGCACTCGGCTCCGGGCTCGTCGCGTGGACCGCGGTGCGGCGCCCCCGCATGGGCTTTTCCCCGTGAGCGACTTCGCGGGCGCTCTTCTCTTCTCGCGATACGCCTACCCGCCGAATGCGCTCGGCCTCTGCGGTGCGGACGCCCCCCGGACGCTGCTCGAGTACGGCGACGCGGGAGCGAGCGATGCAGGGCTGGCGGAGCTCGCGCGAACCTTCGAGGGCGCGTGGCCCTACCTCACCCTGATCGCCGGTGCCAACCAGATCGAGGATCCCCTCGACGCGAGGGTCGTCGAGGCGTACTGGGTTGGGAACGACCTGTTGGCGCGCGTCCCGCCGGCGAAGCTCGCACGGCACGTGCGAGAGCGCTTCCGAGGCCGGCTCGGCAGCGCAGCCGACAGCGTCCCCGCCGTGGTCGCCGCGGGAGCGGTGCCGCACCACTGCTTCCACGTCTTCGCTCTCTATCCCTGGCTGGGGCTGTTACGCAGCGGCATCGTGGATGAGCCGCTCCACGTGCTCGACCAGTGCCGGACCACTCCCGCCCTCGTGCTCTCGGTTGATGGCGAGACGGCGAACGTCCTTGCGGAGCCCTTGCTCTGGAGCGAAGGAAAGCTGCGGCTGGGCAGCCCGGAGCCACGCAGCGTCCGCTGGCGAGACGGAGACCGAGCGTTCGTTCATCCGCAACCCGGGGAGCTGGTCTCGCTGCACTGGGACTTCGTCTGCGACGTTCTCACGAACGGTGCTGCTGCCCGCCTGGCCGGGGTCACGCGCCGCGTGCTCGTCGCAGCGAATGCAGGCGCCGCGACACCGTCAGGCCATCGCCTGGAGCTGGGTTGAAAGCGCTCGCCGCGCGGCGCATGATCCGTGATTGGTAATGCGAGAGATTGAACTGACCGAAGATCAAGTCGATTGTCTTGCCAAGGTCGTCCGCAGCGCTGGGTCACGCGTTGAAGATCAGGAGTCGTTGCGCGCGCTGCGTGAGGGTGTCGAAGGCGATCCCGTGCTTAGCGCGTTGGGGGCGGCGATGCGAACAGCGATCGACGATGCCGACTTATTGCTGCTGCGCAACGCCCCGACCGAGTCGGACCCCTCGATTGTGGCGCTCTTCCAGGCGGTGGCGATTCCTTCTTCGGTCGGCAACGGCGGAGGCATCCTGTGCACGGTGGCGCCGAAGGCCGGAGAGCAGGACGACATCTCCGATACCGACAGCGAGTTTCCGCCGCACACGGACTCGACGTTCCTGCGTGAGCCGCACCACTTCGTTGCTCTCGCCTGCGTGGACCGTGACCCGGACAGCGGCGGTGAGTCGAGAGTCCTTTACATCGACGCACTGCGGTCCGAGATCGAGGCTGAGTACGGCCCGGGCGTTCTGCAGCGTCTCGCGGAGCCCACGTATCCGTTCTACTTGCAGGACCCGCTGTACGGGGACGGCGTCCAGGTGGTTCCGATCTTTACGCACGTCGAGTCCAAGCAGGCGATGCGCTTCCGCTACGACTGCGTCGAACCCCTGCTGGCCGAATATCCGCAGACATGCCCCGGACAAAATCAGGAGGCTCTCGCGACCCTCGAGAACTTCCTTGGCAGTGCGACTCCACACGAGCAGTTCACGCTGGATAAGGGCGACATCCTCATCTTCGACAACCGCCGCGTACTGCACGCGCGGACGCACATCACCCCAGGCGCCGTCCGCGTGCTGCAGCGCCTGAAGGGTTTTGCGGCGACCGGTCCAGGCTTCGAGATACTGCCCTGACGGATCTCCGTCGGTCTCGCATTGGCCCGTGTGACTTTCTCGATCAACGTCGGCCCCCCTACGCCACGCCCGAGCATCGCGGCCTGGCCCAGGCGGCGGGGTGCGCGCGCCGCGCTCGCGGGGGCTCTTCTCGGCAATCCCGCTCCGCCGGGCGAAGTCTCCGTTGGGCCTTCGTCGGCATTGGTCGCCGTTGGTCTCGAGCATCGGAGTCAGGCAGGGCCACAACCCAACGCTCATCGGGCTACCTTGCCGGTGGGGGTACGTAGGGGAGCGGGCCGCATGCCGGGGAAGGGGGTTACCTGGCAAAGCTTCGCGCTCCCCACGCCCCCTATGCGAGACGGTTTGCCTTAATCCTCTGCGAACATCTGTTCGTGACTCATGGGCTCGGCACACGGACGCTTCACTCACGCCGTCAAGCAGCGCAACCAGGCCACCTCTGGAACAAGGCCGCGAGAAGATCGGCGGCAGCAGTAATCAGACCTTCCACGCGATGAATTGTTGGGGGGCTGCGGGCCGTTGCTCATGCGCGTACGGCCTCTAGCTGGGCCGAGGGCGCTCTAATCTTCCTCGCGGGGCAGCGGTGCGCCCCACTCGAGCAGGCCCGAATCCGTCGTCTGCTTCAAGCGCAAAAGGGCAGCCATGAGAACCGTGCGAGACCGACCCTTGTCGAACGCACCGATCGTGCGCCACACCGATTGATAGCTCGACAGCGCTAGCAATGCATCCAGGTCGCGGTCACCAGCTTCAGACTGGACTCCTCGCACAGTGCCTGGTTCTGATGGATTGGGAGGTGACTCTTCCGGCATGGTGGAGACAGTAGCCCGAACGGCCACTAGGCAGGTGCTCCCCAGGGGCGGAGCGCCGCCTCCTTCTCAGCTCGACTAGCTAGGAGAGCAACTCGGCTTTCAGCTTCGCGAACTCTTCGGCGCTGATCGCCCCGCGATCGAGCAGATCCGCGAGTCTGGTCAGGCGGTCCATCGTGTCGCCGTTGGCGTTGCCCTGCTCTCTGCCCTTCCCGCGCAACCTTGTGAAGACCGGCGATAGCTGGCACGTTCACGCGGACGCGAGCGCCTGACCCCTAGGCCGTGATCATCCGTTCGGCGTGAGCGCGATGTCGATCCCGGTGATCGTCTGTCGAGACCCGCCGCCTCTATCTAGAGACCCCTGAACGCGCATACGACTGATGAGGCGAAGTAGCGGCTTGTCTCGATTAGCAGGCATTTTCGGCTAGCTCGCCAGGGAACCGTGCCGTCCCATAACGGCGACTGCTAACAGGTTCGTTTCCATCGCTTTGCAGTTCAGCCCGGCGTGGACTCAGCGCCGGCGACGAACTCGTCCGGTCAGTCTTGCTCTTCGTCGAGCGGTACACGCGCGAGCACGTCGCCATCCGGGCCGTAGACGACCCCCTGCGGGCTCGGCGTCTGGGGACGAGACCCACCCTTGAGATGGTGACGGATCTTCGCGATTAGAGACTTGACCGCGCTCTCGCTCCCCTTCGTGGTGAAGTAGAACTCGACGGGATTCTCGGGGAGGTCGGCTCCTGGAACGCCTTGCTTCTCGAGAGGCTGGGACTTCATCGTGACGGTCCATCCCTCGCTCTCGAGCTCCGCGACGAGAGCGGCGTACTCATCGTGGTGCGTACTCTCTTCGACGACGGTTGGCTCGATAGTCAGAGAAACCATGGGGCGAGTCTACGCCTGGCCTGGTCGTCGGTGCATCAGCCCGAGGCGTGACGTCCGGGCAGGAACGTGGCGAACGCGGCTGTCGTAGACGGCCTGCAATGCGCCGTTATGCCTCGGTGTCGAGGTTGTACTCGCCCGCAGTTGCCAGCCGTTCGGCTTCCGTGCGTGTGATCAAGTCGCCGCCGTTGATCTCCCGTTTCGTGTCGTCAGCCTCGATCACCCAAGCCTTGCCGAGCTCGTTCGGGCGTTCGATCCCGCCGAGAAGGAGCTGACGCCTATCCCGTCTCCAGCAGAAAGTTCCCCATGTCACGAGTAGTTCATGTCCGGCAGGAGTTTTGCTAACCGTGGCCGTGCCTTCGGCACCGTGGGCAGCGGGGATGAGGCTGGGGCACGCCCGTAGGCTGCGATGCAACCCCACCCCGCTGCCGGCTTCGATATCGGCAGCATCCCCTACCGCCCCGAACGCCCAGCGCTGCTCAACGCGGCACGCCTCGGCAGCACGACGCTAGACCGCTGGCTCGAGCGCGACCATCGGCCGCACGGGGATTTCTAGACCGTCTCGAGGAGCGTGAGCCGGTCGCCGGCGCTGGGGTTGACGCTCGCGTCCGCCCCTGAATCCCAATCGACGCGAAGGTTTCCATCGGCGTCGATCGCCTGAACGATTCCCTGGTCGCCGGGATGTGGTCTCGGCGTCGGACCGTAGGACTGCAGTCGAAGCAGCTTGATCCGGTCGCCACGGCGGAGGAACCTTGTGCGCGGCGGCATCATGAACACACCTTGCCCGCCGAGACCGGCCGCCGGCATCCGTAGTTCCTGCGGGTTGCGACGCATCGGCATAGCCAACACGTACACAGCGGACGACTGCCGTTCCTACGGCGCGTGGGCGAAGGCCGCGTAAGCGCTCTCAACACGGAGGTTCTCAACCTCGTGTCGGAGGTCGCGGATCACGT
This sequence comes from Gaiellaceae bacterium, assembly GCA_035689945.1. Classification (GTDB taxonomy): domain Bacteria; phylum Actinomycetota; class Thermoleophilia; order Gaiellales; family Gaiellaceae; genus Palsa-739. Next base: position 10,640 of record DASSLB010000293.1, read on the forward strand.
GCTGCAGGGCCACGATGATCTCGTCACGCTCCGCTAGCTGGTCCCGCAGACGCGATGCCGTCGCAGGCCCAACAACGTGCCGCCCCAATGCTGTAGTCGCCACCATCTCCCTTCTCGATGTTCGACGAGGGAGCGATTCCCCACATCGGGGGAAACCCGCACACCGACCCCCTCCGGCCGGAGAACCCAGCGGCCGGTTGCGCCCGATGTCGAGTGAGACGCTCTAACGGACGGCCGCTTGAAGAAGGTCTCGCCGTCGATGACGCAACCCACCCGTGTTTACGTCCCTTCAGCCCGACGTCTTCGCCGCCTCCCGCGCTCGCCGGCGAGCCTCCCGCCGCCGCTCAACCTTCGCCGCCTCACGCGCCGCATACGAGACGCCGATCCACTGATGCTTCTACTCGGACGAGTACCGCCGCGGCGACTTCGAAGAGTCGGCTGCGTACAGGGGAACTCCCGCAATCCTGCTCGCGGAGCGATCGGACGGCTGACGTTTGCAGTTCGTTTGCAATCGGCCGCCGACCGTCGCTCAGCGGTCGCCGGGAACGGCTTGGTTATGAGGCTGCGGGGCAGGGATTCGAACCCCAACTTCCTGATCCAGAGTCAGGCGTCCTACCATTAGACGACCCCGCAACAGGCCGGCGCCCAGTGTAGCCAGGGGACTGCTCGGGCTACGATCCGGGCATGACGACCTACGTCATCCGTCGCATCTTCTGGGCCTTTTTCCTCTTCCTGGTCGCGACGGTCATCACCTACATCATCTTTTTCATCATCCCGACGGATCCCGCGGAGCTCGCGGCGGGCAAGGCGGCGAAGCCGGAGATCGTGGCGCACATCCGCGAGAAGCTCCATCTCAACCTCCCGATCTACCAGCAGTACTGGCTCTTCCTCTGGAACATGCTGCGGCACGCCTCGTTGGGCTACTCGTTCCGTTTCGGCACGTCGGTGCGCTGGGTGGTCGCGCAGGACGCGCCGGTCACCGCGTCGCTCGTGTTCGGCGGAGCGTTCTTCTGGACCCTGCTCGCGATTCCGACTGGGATCGTCTCGGCGCTGCGGCCGCGCTCGATCCTCGACCGGACGACGATGGTCTTCGTCCTGATCGGCATCTCGGCGCCGGCGGTCTGGATCGGCCTGATCCTCGCCTACATCTTCGGCTTCAAGCTCGGCTGGACGCCGATCGCCGACTACTGCAACTTCATCCCCAGCCACCAGATCGGGGTCTGTTCCGGCCCCCTGCTCTGGGCGTACCACCTGATCCTGCCCTGGATGGCATTCATGTTCCTCAACGCCGCCGTCTATACGCGGTTCATCCGGGCGAGCATGTTGGAGACGATGTCGGAGGACTACGTCCGTACTGCGCGCGCGAAAGGTGCACCCGCCACGCGCGTGAACCTGCATCACGTGCTGCGAAACAGCCTGCTGCCGACCGTGACCATGATGGGCATGGACATCAGTCTCAGCCTCGGCGGCGCGGTCTTCACCGAGACGGTGTTCAACCTGCACGGTCTGGGCCAGGATCTCGTCGGTGCGGCATTGAACGACGATCTGCCCGTGGTGGTCGGGATCACCGTCTTCGCCACGCTCGCGGTGATCATCTTCAACTTCCTCGTCGACATCGTCTACGCGTTCCTCGATCCGCGCATCCGTCTCACCACCTGATCGGCGGTCAGGTCGCGGCTCGCACTGCCTCGGCAAGCACGGTGACGGCGCGCCGGAGCGAGGGCTCCGGAGCAACCGCGTAGCCGAGGAGCAGCGCCGGCTCGCGAACGGAGTGAGCGCAATGCTCGGCCATGCCGGACAGAGCGACGCCGCGCGCCCGTGCCTCCTCGACCACACGTGCTTCGTCGATGCCTTCCGGTAGTAGCGCCTCGACGTAGAGCCCAGCCGCGAGGCCGCGCACCTCGAGCGCGGGCAGCTGCCGCCCCAGTTCACGCACGAGCACGTCGCGGCGGCGCCGGTAACGAAGGCGCATCCGGCGCAGGTGCCGGTCGAGCTCGCCGCGGAGAAGGAAGTCCGTGAACGCGAGCTGCTCGAGTCGCGGGGGAGAGATGACCGTGTACAAGACCTGCTCGACGAGCGGCCATACGAGCTCGCCCGGTGCGACGATCCACCCGAGCCGAAGCGTCGGCGCGAGCGTCTTGCTCGCCGTCCCGCAGTAGACGACGCGTTCCGGCATCAGGCCCTGGAGCGAGCCGACAGGCGGGCGGTCGTACCGGTACTCGGAGTCGAAGTCGTCCTCGATCACGAGCGCATCGGTTTCCTCTGCCCAGGCCAGGAGCCTGGAGCGCCGCTCTGGCGCGAGCACGACGCCGGTCGGGAACTGGTGGGCCGGTGTCACGAGCACGGCGTCCGGGGCTGCTGCGACGACCGAGTCGACGTCGATGCCCTCTGCGTCGACCGGAATCGGGATCGTCTCGAGACCGCTTCGCGCGACGAGCCCTCTGATCACAGCGTGACTCGGGTCCTCGACCGCGATCCGCATCCGGCCGGCGCGCAGGAGTACGCCGCCGAGCAAGCTGATCGCCTGGGCGAAGCCCGAGCAGACGAACGTGTGCTCGGGATCGCCGACCACGCCACGCACGCGGCCGAGGTAGGCGACAAGAGCTTCCCGAAGATCCACCGAGCCGCGGACGTCGCCGTATGCGAGTTCGGCGTTCGGCGCGCTACGGAGCGCCGCGCGGTACGACTTCAGCCATTCTCCGCGCGGGAAGGCGCCATAGTCGGGCAGGTCGGGCCGGAGGTTGTGCGGCCACTCGGGATCGGCGGCGAGCGTGCGCGGTTCCGCGGCGACTCCGACACCGCCTGCGACGACGGGCGGCGCGTTCCGCCGAAGCTGGAGATAGCCCTCGGCCCCGAGTTGCGCATACGCCGCGACGACGAGACCGCGCGAGATCCCGAGCTCGGCCGCGAGCGTCCGGGTCGAGGGAAGCGGCGTTCCTGCTCGAAGGGAGCCGCTGCGGACACCGTCGCGGATTGCCCGTTCGAGCTGGAGCGAAAGCGGCTCGTGCGCAGCGCGGTCGAGCTCGAGGAGCACCTCCGGCGCGCGGCTTCCCCTCGTCGACTGGTCCACTAAATACGCTCCGAAGTGGACCTTAACACCGGGCCGCAGAGGCTCTAGCTTGGGCGACGTGAAGCTCCGCACCCTCCTTGTGAGCCTCGCCGGCGTCTTGGTCGTCGCCGCCGCCGCGACGGCGGCGACCGGGACACCGCAGGTCGTTGCCCGCATCGAGACGGGAAGCAGGCCGTGCTCGGAGGTGGGTGGCTTCGGCGCGGTCTGGGTCGGCAACAACGGCGGCTCGTCGCTGGCGCGGATCGACCCGGCCTCGAACCGGGTGACGGGAAAGCTACGGGTCGGCGCGGGGCCGTGCGGCGTCGCGATCGGCGCCGGGAGCGTCTGGGTGGACGGTTACACCTCCGCCTCGGTCATCCGGGTCGATCCGAAGCGGATGAAGATCGTGAAGCGGATCAAGCTGCCGGACCGGATCTGGGACGTGACGTTCGGCGCCGGCTCCGTGTGGGCGACCGAGACGAGTCTCGGCGTCGTCGTTCGCATCAGCGGGAGGACGAATCGCATTCAGCGGCGCATTCAGTTGCCCGGAGGAGCGCAAGCCGGAAACCTGCGCTACGGCGGCGGCGCGGTCTGGGTCGGGCAGCAGTACGGGAACCGCGTCTTCCGCATCGACACGCGCACCGGGCATGTGAGCTCCGTGCGGGTCGGGAACGGTCCGCGCTCGCTCGCCGTCTCGCCAACGGCCATCTGGGTGTCGAACTCGGCCGACGGCACGGTCTCACGGATCGATCCGGCGACGCGCAAGGTCGTCGCGACGATCCCCGTCGGTCAGCGCCCGGAGAACGCCGCAATCGCCGGCGACGGGACGGTGTTCGTCCCGAGCGTCACCGACGACACGGTCTCCCGGATCGATCCCGCCACGGACAAGGTCATCGACACGATCGCGGTGGGGAAGAGTCCCTTCCCGGCCGCCTATGCATTCGGCGACATCTGGGTTCCGAGCTCCGGCGGGCGGGACGTCTACCGCATCCGCGTGGGCTGAGAAGCTACGACCAGGTCAAGTCGCCGTCGGGCGTCACGGTCGAGCCGCGCTTCCAGGCGACGTCCCAGATGTTGCCCTCGGGGTCGCGGAGACTGAAGCCGCGGAAGCCGTGCGGCGAGTCGAACGGCTGCTCCAGCAGCTCGGCCCCGTCGACGGTCTGCAGTAGCTCGTAGACCCGATCCACCTCCTCGGCGCTCGCCACGTTCAGGCCGAGCGTGAAGCCGCGGAAGCCGTCGGCCCGCGGGCCGAAGTGCGACTCGTAGTTCGAGCCGGCGTACAGGGCGACGACGACCCCGTTCGTCCCCTGGAAGAGACGGTGCCGCGGCTCGCTCTCCGAGTCCTCCGCCCAGCCGAGCGCGCGCAGGAACTCGGCCATGCGCTCCACGTCGGCGCAGGCGAGTGTGAAGAAGTTGAGCTGCGGGGCCGCGACGGCTAGATCTCCAGGCGGTACATCGGCACGAGCCGCCGCTCGGTCTCCGTGTCGATGTGAGCGACGACTTCGACGTACGGCTCGAGGCCGCTGCCGCGCAGCTTCGACTTCAGCAGTCCGTCGACCTGGAAAAGACCGGACGAGTTGTTCATCAGGATCTCGATCTTGATCGGCCTGTCCTCGCCGTCCGTGATCGCGACGTCCTCGATCGCGGCGGCCGACAGCGAGTGCATCGAGACGCTGCCCTTCTCGAACGGGATTCGCGAGCGGCCCTTTGCCATGTCGAGCGCGTCGGCGACGCGGACGATGCCGGCGTCCACGGTCAGCGGCTCGCCGTCGGCGCGGTGGCTGATGATCGCCTGCAGGACCTCGGAGACGATCACGGTCAGGTCGGGCTCCTCGTAGACGCCGTCGAGCAGCTCGCGCATCTTGGGCTCGGCGAGGAAGAGAGAGAAGTCCTCGTGGCCGTGACGGTGGATCGACATACCGACGCAGTGGAGGAGGGCGGCGAGCACGACGACCACCTCGGCGTCGTCCTGGTCGAGCCCGAAGTCGCGGACGAGGCCCGGCTCGACGCCGTGCTTCGTGAGCTGGCGGAGGAGCTTGAGCGCGATGTTCGTGACGATCTGGATGTGCACCCAGGAGTGGTCGTTGATCTCCATCCGCGCGACCGCGTTGACGTTCGAGACATGCCACCAGCCCTTGAGCTGGTCGTCGGCGTTGACGCGCTCGATCAGTGTCCGCAGCTTGCGGTTGCCGCGCACCGGCACGTTGATGCGCATCCGTGCCACCGCTTCGGCCGGGGTGAGCCGGGTCTCGTGCTCCGCTTCGGCATCGACCGGCTGCTCGATGCGCTCGGCCGTCTGCTCGTCGAGGTTCGCCTCGTCCATCACTAGGCGCAGTCTGACGGATGGCGTATAGATGGGCCCATGCACGAACCGCATCCGATCCATCTCGTCGTGGAGGACAACTACGAGCGCACCCGGCTCACGGTCTTCTTCCGCCTGATCCTGGCGATCCCGCACTTCATCTGGTTCAGCCTGTGGACCGTGCTGATCGTCATCACGGCGATTCTCAACTGGCTGGTCTCGATCTTCACCGGCACGCCGCCGCGCAGCCTGCACCGCCTGATGTGCAGCTACATCCGCTACCAGGCGCACCTCACCGCGTACCTCGCCCTCGTGGGCAATCCCTACCCCGGCTTCCTCGGGGAGCCCGGGGAGTACCCGATCGACATTCGGCTGCCCGAGGAGCCTGTCGCGCAGCGGCGGTGGACGATCTTCCTGCGGTTTCTGCTCGCGTTGCCCGCGTTGATTGTCTCCGCAGCGCTCGCTGGGCTGACCGGCGGGAACGTCGGCTCGTCCCGCGGCAAGAGAGAGAAACGCGGAACCGGCGGCGGCGCATTGCTGTTCGTCTGCGCGGTGCTCGGCTGGTTTGCCTCCCTCGCACGGGGTCGGATGCCGAAGGGCCTGCGCGACGCCGGCGCGTACGCGATCGGCTACTCGGCACAGGGGAGCGCCTACCTCCTCCTCGTCACCGATCGCTACCCCAACGCCGACCCAACCGAGATGCTCGTCGAGGTGACCGACCGGCCGCCGCGCCATCCCGTGCGCGTCGTCGGGGATCCCTACGACCTTCGCCGTTCGCGCGTCACCGTCTTCTTCCGCCTCCTGCTGTCGCTGCCGCACCTCGTCTGGCTCGTGCTCTGGTCGATCCTGGTCGTCTTCGCGGCCATCGCGCAGTGGTTCGTCACACTCTTCCGCGGCACGCCCGCAGCCGGGCTGCACCGCTTCTTCACCGCCTACCTCCGGTACCGGCTGCATGTGTACGCGTTCCTGATGCTCGTCGGGAACCCGTTCCCAGGCTTCACGGGCGCCGCAGGCACGTACCCGCTCGACCTCGAAGTCGAGGGACCGCGGCGGCAGAACCGCTGGAAGACGGGGTTCCGGATCGTGCTCGCGATCCCGGCCTTCCTCGTGAACGGAGCGCTCGGCGGGGCACTCTTCGCCTCCGCCGTGCTGACCTGGTTCTACGCGCTCGTCAAGGCGTCGGCGCCGTGGGGGCTGCGGAACCTCTCGGCGTACGCGCTTCGCTACGACGCGCAGACCGAGGCATACATCCTCCTGCTCACCGACGCCTACCCGCACGCAAGCCCGCTCGAGGGCGACGACACACCGGTCGAGTGACCCGCAGCCGCGCGGCGCTTTTCCTCGCGTCCGCCGCGGTCTGGGCCGTCGCGGCGTGGCTGCTCTGGCGGTCGTCGCTGCCGACGTACCACCTCCCGCACCTCGCCGAGAGCGCGCTCTTCCCGCCGCGAGCGCTGCACCGAGCGCAGCACTACAGCGGGGTGGAGCGGCTCTTCTGGCTCGGGAAGACGCTCACCCAGCTCATCGTGCTCGGCGTCTTCGTCCGCTTCGGGGCGCGCTGGATGCGCGAGTCCGCCGCCGGGCCGATCGGCACCGGGATGCTGCTCGGGATGATCGGCTTCGCCCTCGTCTGGAGCGCGGAGCTGCCGTTCTCTGTGCTGAACATCTGGTGGCGTCACCGCTACGGGCT
>DASSLB010000294.1:0-3025 GCA_035689945.1 Gaiellaceae bacterium
GCTCCTTGAGCGCGCGCTCGAGCGCGATGAGGAAGTCGTGACGGTTCGACGAGGCGTTCGCGGCCACTTCGCGGTCGACCTTCTCCTCCAGCACGAGGTCGATCAGCGCCTGGCTGAAGGTCTGCATCTGGAAGAAGTCGCCCTCTGCGATCGCCTCGGTGATCTCGTCGGGCTTGTTGTCGCGGATGAGGTCGGCAATGCGGGCGTTGCCGATCATGATCTCGACGGCCGGGATGCGACCACCGCCGATGCGCGGAAGCAGACGCTGGCTGATGACGCCGCGCAGAACGCCGGCGAGGATCGAGCGGATCAGCGATTGCTTGACGGCCGGGAAGAACTCGACCATCCGGCCGATCGTCTCCGACGCGTCGACCGTGTGCATCGTCGAGAGGACGAGGTGGCCGGACTCGGCGGCAGCGAGGGCGGTCTCTGCGGTCTCGGCGTCACGAAGCTCGCCGATCAGGATCACGTCCGGGTCCTGACGAAGGCCGCGGCGGAGCGCCTGCGCGAAAGAGGCAGTGTCGAGGCCGACCTCGCGCTGGTTGACGATGCAGCCGTGGTCGCCGTGGACGATCTCGATCGGGTCCTCGATCGTCACGATGTGCTGGCGGCGAGTGCGATTGATGTGGTCGATCACGGCTGCGAGCGTCGTCGTCTTGCCCGAGCCGGTCGCGCCGGTGACGAGGACGAGCCCTCGGTGCTCCTCGGCCAGGCGCCGGACGCCTGGCGGGAGAGAGAGATCGCTGAAGTCGGGAACGTCGCGTGGGATCACCCTGAAGGCGATCGAGATCGAGCCCCGCTGCCGGAAGCCGTTGACCCGGAACCGCGGTAGGCCGGGCGGCGCGTAGGCACTGTCGAGCTCTCCGGTCTCGAGGAAGGTCTGCAGACGCTTCGGCGTCTCCGCGCAGACCTGCTCGAGCGCGAGCTCGAGATCCCGCTCGGTCAGCTCGGCTTCGCCCTCGAGCTCGCCCAGGGCGCCGTCTCGGCGCACGATCGGCGGGCGCTCGACCTTGAGGTGGATATCGCTGGCGCCGAGTTCGACGGCGCGGCGGAGCACGAGTTCGAGATCCATCGGCAACCCTCCATCGGCCGGCGGGGCCGAGGCCTTTAGCCCCTTCCCCCGGACGGGTAACTGCGGTCTCCCAGCACGTTCATCCGGTCGGCGACTGGGACGAAACGACCGGTGCGTCGCAGCGCCACACCTCACGTTGCGGCCGCACCACGATCAGCTTGCACGACTTGTTGGTGAGGTCCGGGAAGCCGTCGAGACGGCCCTTCGAGCAGCTCATCACCGTCGGGTCGTCATGACCGTTCACCGCGGTCGCCCGACAGCTGCTCAGCAGCCCGGCGTCCCGCAGCACGCGTCCGTCCCTGATCGCGGCCATGACCCCGATCAGCACTGCACCGACGACGAAAATCTTCAGCAGCATCGTCTCTCCCGGGCTCTAGTCGTCCGTAGGTCGGCGCCGGACAGGACGGCGGCGATCCCTCGTTCGGACAGACTTCAGCGCGAAATCAGCGCCTCGAGCTCCCGCTCGAGCTCGGCGAGCTCGTTGCCGTGCCGGCCGATGCCGCCTCCGAGCGCATCGAGGGTCTGGTCGAAGCGCTCGCGCTCGCTCGCCACCAGCTCGTGCAATTCATCCCGCTCGGCTGCGAGCTCACGGATCCGCTGCTCGAGCTGCTGCGCATGCCGCTCGGCTTCCTCGGACTCGCGGGTGAGCTGCGTCGCGAGCTTCGCGAGCGCCTCCCGATGCTCCTCGAGCTCGGTGCTGGTCGCAGCGAGGTCGGCCTGAAGCTCCGCGATGATGTGGGACTTTCGGCGCCACCGAGGCTGCCGCGGCGCGGAGTCGATCTCCGCCCGCCCGGCGGTTGTCGCCGCGACAATCGCGGTCGCGCCGACGACCGCGGCCAGGACGATCCCGCCCGCGTAGAGCATCCCCGGGAGGCCGCCGACGACGAGGAATGCGGCGGCTGCCGCAACCGCGCCCGTTCCGGCAGTGCCCGCCGCGGCGAGCTTTCGTGCGGACGTGCCTGTCACCGCAGATGGCCGCCCTGGATGATCGCTGCGAGCTCCTGCGTCTTGGAAAGTGCGCGCTCGAGGCGGCTGTTGCGGTCGGACAGCTCGTGCCGCAGGCGGTCGACGGCCTCCTGGTCGCGAAGCCGCTCGACCCGGATCTGCTGCAGCTCTGTCTCGAGCTCCTGCACGCGGCGCTCGCGCGCTGCCATCTCGCCGCCCAGCTCCTGAAGCTTCCCGCGCAGCTCCTGCAGCCGGGTTGCTTCGGTGTCGAACAGCCCGAGTACGCGCTCCAACGTCCGTCCCCAGACGGGCGCTGCAGCGGCCGCACCCGAGGCCACTGCATCCGAGGTCATCGCCTCGGGGCCGGCGGCGACGGCCATGGAAGCCTCATCGAGCAGCGATGCGAGCCTCGAGGCAGTGACGACAGCGATGTCGAGGGAGCCCGAGAAGTGCTCGCGAATGGCCGCGATGCGCTCGGGAGTGGCGTCGGCCAGGACGATGCGGACGTTGCCGTCGCCGCACCGGACCGGAGCCGCTCCGATGCGCGAGAGCTCTTCGCCGCCCACGCGGGCGGCAGACTCGCTGTCGATCACGACGGCTTCGTCATCGAGGTAGCGGAGATCCCAGCTCTGCGCGGTCTCCATGGCAGCGGTCTGCTCGCCGCCCGGCTCGATGCGCTGCTCGTCGTTGAACATCGTCTCGCTCTCGAAATAGTCGTCCACAGGAAGGCCTCCAGGTTTCGCGTGTCCAGCCAGTTATCGGCTGTCTCGGGGCTGTTCTTTAGGCGGCCGCTAGCGCGGCGAGAGGTAGACGCAGACCCCGCCGTCGGGCAGCGTTCGGGAGCTGCGCGCAACCTCGTAGACGGTCACCTCGTCCCGGTCGGGCAGCACGAGCTCGACGATCTGGCCCGCCTGAGGCGGGGTGCCGGTCTGCGGGATGAGCTCGTAGCCGTTCGGGCCGGGGACGAAGACCGAGTACCCCTCGGCCTCCGGCTCGGCCTCGGGCTCG
>DASSLB010000295.1:0-6588 GCA_035689945.1 Gaiellaceae bacterium
AGAAGCGATGAGCATGTACGCAGTTGTCGATCCCGCGACCGGCGAGACGGTCAAGGAGTACCCGACGATCACAGACGACGAGCTGCGGGACGCAATCGCCCGCGCCGACCGGGCCCATCGAGAGTGGTCGAAAGCTGCGACCGTCACCGATCGAGCCTCGCTCGTGCGTCGCGTCGGCGAGCTGCACACGGAACGGCGGAAGGAGCTCGCGGAGATCATCGCCGCCGAGATGGGCAAGCCGATCGGCCAGGCGCGGGGCGAGATCGCTTTCTGCGCCTCCATCTACGAGTTCTACGCCGACAACGCGGAAGAGCTGATGGCGGACGAGCCGATCGAGCTCATGGGCGGCGAGGGGTCGGCCATCGTTCGCCGCAGCTCGCTCGGCGTCCTGCTCGGGATCATGCCGTGGAACTTTCCCTACTACCAGGTCGCCCGCTTCGCGGGGCCGAACCTGATCATCGGCAACACGATCCTGCTGAAGCACGCGCCGCAGTGCCCGCAGTCGGCCGAGGCGATGCAGCAGATGTTCAACGACGCCGGCTTTCCGGACGGCGCCTACGTGAACATCTACGCCACGAACGAGCAGATCGAGTGGGTGATCGCCGATCCACGCGTCCGCGGTGTCTCCGTCACGGGCTCAGAGCGCGCCGGCGCCGCCGTCGCAGAGATCGCAGGGCGGAATCTGAAGAAGGTCGTGCTCGAGCTCGGCGGCTCCGACCCGTTCATCGTGCTCGGCACCGACAACCTCGATGAGACGGTGCAGGCCGCCGTCGACGCTCGGATCGACAACGCCGGCCAGTCGTGCAACGCCGCGAAGCGGATGATCGTGATCGACGAGCTCTACGAGCCGTTCCTCGAGAAGTTCACGTCCGCTCTCACGGCTGTGAAGCAGGGCGATCCACGCGAGCGCGAGACCGAGTGTGGCCCGCTGTCCTCCCAAATCGCGGCCGACCGCCTCGAGGATCAGGTCCAGCGAGCGGTGGCGCAGGGCGCAACGGTCGTCGCCGGCGGCAAGCGCAACGGCAACTTCTTCGAGCCGACCGTGCTGACGGACATCACGCCGGACAACGACATCTACCGCGAAGAGCTCTTCGGTCCGGTCGCGGCGGTCTATCGCGTGCAGTCGGAGGACGAGGCGGTCGCGCTCGCAAACGACACGCCGTTCGGACTCGGCTCCTACGTGATGTCGAACGACCGGGAGCAGGCCGAGCGCGTCGCGGACCAGATCGATGCCGGCATGGTCTACGTCAACATCGTCGGCGCGGACAGCGCAGAGCTGCCGTTCGGCGGGACGAAACGCTCCGGTTTCGGGCGCGAGCTGGGCCGCTACGGCGCCGATGAGTTCGTCAACAAGAAGCTGATCCGCATCAGCTGACCGCACTCTCCAAGAGGTGCTCGACCGCCGCGGCTACCTCGTCGAACGCGTCCCACTGAACCATGTGCATACCCGGTACCTCGACGATCCGAAGCCGGTCGCCCAACGCAACGCGGTACGTCTCGACTTGACCGGCATGCACCAGCCCATAGGCCGGCGCGTAGAGGAGCAGCGTTTCTGCTGCGAGTGTCGAGGGGGCCGGCGGAGCGCTTGCGAGCTCGCCGTAGATCGACACCGCCGCCGCCTGGCACGTGCGCCGGCGCAGAGATCCGTTCCGCTGCTGCTCGAGGTGGTGCTCAGCCTCGTGCTCGATCGCGGCACGGGGAGAACCCGGGTAGAGGAGCAGCCGTTCTTGGACGTATTCCTCAACGCTCGGGTACACAGGCTCTCGCCGCTCGAACTCTGCCGCGTCGAGCGCGACCTGAGCTAGGAGCTGGATCGCAGGATCCAGCAGGGCCGCTCGTCGCACCAGTTGCGGGTGGGCCGCGGCGAACTCGAGCAGGAGCCGCCCGCCGAACGAGTGACCAACCCAGTCAACTGTCGACAGTCCGAGCGCCTGCGACGTCTCGGCGAGATCCGCTACATGAGTTGCGAATGTCCAAGGCGGCTCCCATCCGGACCGGCCGTGTCCGCGAAGGTCGAACGCCAGGACGTGACGCTCGCGCCAACGCTCCTCGGCGAGCCGCTGGTAGACGCCGGCATATCCGGTCACGCCGTGCAGGCAGACGAGAGGCTCACCCCCCGGATCGCCCCATTCATGCACGTGGAGCAGCATCGGGCCGACCCTACTCGGTGCTCACGCGCGCCAGTCTGTGCGTCGGTTCCCTGGCGTCAGCGCCGACTAGCGCTTCCGGACCACGAGGCTCTTGACGGCCACGTCGTGCCACGTCTGATGGTTCTCGTTCCAGAGCGGCCGGAGGCCGTCGAGAATCAGGCCGATGCCGAGCGTCAGGACGGTCAGGCAAAGACGGACGAGTTCGCGAGCTGCTCCCCTGCCGATCCCGATCGGGGTGCCCGTGGTGGGGTCGACGACCGCGATCCGGAGCAGCAGCTTGCCGAGCGTGCCGCCCCGCGCGTTCAGGTAGGCGAAGTACGCAAAGGATCCGAACGTCCAGAAGACAGCTCCCGCGGAGCCGCCAAGTTGACCGGCGACGAGCAGCCCCGCGCCGAGCAGGATGCACCAGTCGATCAGCCAGGCGGCCAGCCGATGGCCCCACGACGCGGCGCGGTCTTTCTCGGCCGCGGCGCGGTCCACCGGTTGGGGCACCACCGTCGGTGGTGAAGGTGCCAAAGGGAGCGCGGCGGCGCGGGCGCGGTCGGCGGCAATTCTGAGGCCGTCGCCGGCCGCAGGGTGCGCCGCGGCAGCCGAATCGAGCTCGGCCGCGATCAGCTCGAGGGAAAGCGCGTCGCCGGCTGCATCTGCCCGCTCGATCGCAGCGTCGGCGAGATCGAGTAGCTCGTCCGGCTGAGCGCCCCGCAATCGTGCGGCCGCAAGTTGCGCGCCCGCGCGCGGCTCGGTTGTGACGCTCATCTATTACGCCGTCCTCGCTCCTCCATGGCCGTGAGGGCCGCCTCCATAGAGAATCCGTTCGACGAAGAACGCCGCCGCGAGCAAGAGAGCACCCACGGCCAGGAACGAGAGTGCGCGGGTGATCGAGCTCAGGTTCCGGAGGTCGTACAGGAACAGCTTCGCGAGAGCCACGCCGAAGAGGACGAGGCCCGTTCGCTGCAGGATCCGCTCGGATCTGATCAACCCGACGACGAAGACTCCGAGCGCGAGCAAGCCCCAGAGCGCGCTGACACCGGTCTGGCCGCGCTGGAAGTCGGTCGCGATCGAGGCGGTCGAGACGCGTTCTGCGATCTCGAGCACGCCCAGCGACAACCCGAACACGGTGAGGGCAACAGAAAGGAGCGCGATCGGCCGGTAGGCACGGGGCTCCGACTCGCGGGCAAGCACGGCGATCCAGGCGAGCGCTCCGATGCAGACTGCGAGCGCCCACAGGCCGGCTCCGGGATGCGCCGAGGCAGCGAACAGATGGGATGGGACGGTCACGAGCTCGAGACAGACCAAGGTCGCGACAGCGGCTCCGGTCGTGCCGGCAAGCCAGAAGCGGTCCTCGCGGAGCGGGCGGGCGGCGGTCGCGACCCACGCGGCGGTGAAAGCCCACAGAGAAGCCGTCACGCCGGGGTCGCCCGCCACGAGCTCCCACTCGGCGAACCCGAGGGTGAGCAATCCGACCGCCCAGTACGCCGTCGCCAGATCGCGCAGCCACTTCTCGGTCCGGCCTCTCCGCCAGGCCTGGAAGGGCGGCACTGCGAATCCGCCGACGATGTAGGCGACGCCGACCGCCGCGGCTCCGAGCACGTGCCGGTCGGGGGCCACCCTATCGATCGCGACCAACGCCGAGAGCACCGTGATCGCGGCGGCCGCGAGCGATCCGAGCTCGAGCGGGAAGGACACTTCTGGCGCCGCATAGCGGCCAAAGAAGCCCACCAGCAAGAGGCTGGCGGCCGCCAGGAGCAGTGCGACCACGCTCGCTGCATCTCCAAGCTGGTGCCAGTCGAACGCCGTCGCCTTTCCGAACGCAAAGACGGCCGGTGCCAGCGAGGTCAGCGCGAGCGCCGGCGCGCGATATCGCGCGGCGAGTGACACCATGATCGCGCCGGTCGCCGCCCAGAGCCCGGTAGCCGCGGCCTGGCCGGGTCCGTACGAGCCGTGAATGACGAGAAGGCCGGCCGCCCAGACAGCAGACCACGCTGCCGCGGTCAGCAGCGCCGCTCGTAATGCCGACTCACGCCGACCGATCCACGCAAGCTGCAGCTCCGCTCCTGCCAAGGGGCCGAGGAATGAGATCCCGCGGTCGCGGTAGATGGCGAACGCGGCGAGCAGGGCCGACACCGATGCGAAGACCGCAAGGCTCGGAACCGGGCCAAGTGGATCGAGCCCGCGTGCGAGCCACAGCGTGTGCGGCTGTGCCTCGACCAGTAGTGCGTGCAAGCCCGCAAGCGTGAACAGCACCAACCCGGCCGCCTGCAGTCTGCGCTCGCCCAGGCTCCATGCCCCGACCCCCAGCACAACCGCCGCGGCCAGCCAGGCGATGGTCAGCCACCTGCCCGACAGCAGCGCCGCGGTCGCAAAGCCGCCCAGGAAAACCCCGGCACCGTAGAAGCCGAGTCTGAGCGAGCCGCGTGCCGCGACGATCCGGTCCCAGAACGGCTCCAGCTCGGAGAGGATGCCCACGGAAGAGCTGTCGCCTCGGGAGTCGATCGCAAGCGTTCCTGCTGTGAGCGCCGCGGCTGCGAGTGCATACATGCCCGGGGCGGCTAACGGGGCCAAGTCATGGGCCGGCTTGTCGATCCACACGTCGATCGCAAGCAAATGCACGATCCCGAGCGCGAAGTAGGCGACCGATGCGAGCTCGAAGCGCGGTGCCCGCAAGCGCCACGCCAGCACGGCCAGGGCGGCCGCCTCCAGTGCAAGAGCGACCGTTAGCGAACGCTCGGAAAGCAAGAGAGAGGTCGAGACCCCTCCGAGCACGAGTGCCACCGCACCGATCACCCAGCCGAGATCCCGCCACCGGCGTGCGCTGACGTATGCGAGTGCCGCGTACACGAAGGCGCCGATCGCTAAGGCAACCCCGGCGTGGCGATCGTTCGGCAGCAGTGCGACCAGCGTGCTCAGAGCCACCCCACCGCTCATGAGCGCCAGCGATCCGGCGATCGGGTCGAGCCCGGCTGACGGCGCCGTCGCCTGCCATCCCGCCGAGCCGCCCAGGAGCACGAGCGCAGCGGCCGCGGCGACGGCGATCGCGCCTGCGTCACCGCCATTCGCCGCTACCGTCAGCCAGGCGACTTGCCCGAGCGCCACCACCCCGACGGCAGCCGCCAGCCACAGCCACCGCCGAACGACGCCGGTAGCCAGTGCGGCGGCGAGGACGACGACCGCGAAGGCTGTACCGGCGGCGCCAATCCCATCGTCGAGTGCCACCAAGCCCGGGGCGGCGGCTCCGCCGACGAGTGAGAGTCCCGCCAGAATCTGCGACCCCCACTGCCACGCGAGGCCGGCGCCTGTGGCGGCGATCGCCGCAGCGATCAACAGCGCACCCCAGCTTGGCAGGAACGCATAGATGAGCGTTGCCGCCGCCAGGGTCGCGTAACCGCCGGCGATGCCGGTACCGACCGCCGCCAACGACGCCTGCAGCCGTCCGTAGCGGCGGCGCAGCACGACCCCGGCTAGCAGAACCGCGAGCGAAGCGGCAGCACCGCAGGAGACACGCGCCACGGGCCCGACCCAGCCACGATTCGCCGCCAGGACGAACAAGAACACGATGCCCAGGAGGGTCACGACCCCACCGGCGAGAGCAAATCCGCGCCCGCCGCTCAGCTCTGAAGCGGCAAACGCCGTCAGCCGCTCGGCGAGAGACGGCCCCGCACGACCGGCAGAAGCGACTTCCTCGGCGGCTACCGGAGCAGGCGCGCGGGCCGCCGGAGGCGTGGGCTGCGGCCACGGACGAGGCCGACGCTCGGAAGGCAACTGGCCCAGACCGGCGGCTCGCGCAGCAAGCTCGTCCACCCGCGCGCGCAGAGGCGCCTCGACGAGCGGCGCCACGACGCCGGCAAAGGAACCCACCTCGCTGAGCACACGCTTGTCGCTCGTCAGGAGTGCGGCCTTCAACGCCTCCGACGCGTGCTCGACCGCCTCGGTCTGACGACCCCGTTCGATCGCCGCCCAGGCCAACCGCATCGCCTCGGCCGCCGCCACCGGCTCGCCCGCCGCGACCACCAGCCGGCGTACCTCCGTGACCTCTGCTTCGAGGGCTCGCAACTCCGCCTCGAGCCGATCGAGACGGCTGACGAGCTCGGGTCTGGACATACGCAACGCCCCCTACGACCATGCAGAAATCAACGCGGGGTGACGTCCAAAGGATCAACCCTGCTCAGGCGCCGGCCATCCGGGGAAACGCGCACTTGCATTGCCTCGAATCCGCGACCGCGAGCTCGGCCGCTACGGTGCCGACGAGTTCGTCAACACGAAGCTGATCCGCGTCAGCTGACCGGCGCGCAGGCTGCCGCGGTCGTCACGACCTCCCCGAACTCGTCCTGGAGGTTCATGGCGGTCATGCGTGCGATCTCGGCAGCCGGCACCACCTCGCCGTCCGGCGCGACGTCGTCGAACGTGTGAGTCGCGTCGAGGACGAACCACATGTCGTACC
>DASSLB010000296.1:0-3927 GCA_035689945.1 Gaiellaceae bacterium
CGGTTGAGGTCGAGGAGGGCCCCGAGGTCTTCCCGCGCGAGGTCGAGGTGGCCCTCAACGCCGCCTACGACAAGTTCCTGCGGGCGTCCGACGGGCTCGATCTCGCACGCGACCTGCTCGCCGGCGTGCGCGACTACAGCCAGGCGAAGATCGCGAACGACCAGAACGAGGTGACCAAGCTTCTGACCGTGATCGCCTCCCTGCTGCTCGTGCCGACGTTCATCGTCGGCCTCTACGGCCAGAACTTCGTCGACATCCCGGAGCTCCGCTGGCAATGGGGCTATGGGTTCTCGTGGGGACTGATCGTCGTCACGACGGCGTTGCAGCTCTGGTGGTACCGCCGCAAGCAATGGTTCTGATCCGCTGTCTCCGGATCCCGTTCTCGACGAACGTCGAGCGCGTCGCTCTCGCCGCGGGTCACAAGGGCGTGCCGATCGAGTGGATCGACATCGACCCCGACGACCGTGCGGCCGCCGTGGAGCTGAGCGGCCAGCCCCTCGTGCCGGTCCTCATCGCCGGCGACGAGGTCGTGAGCGACTCGCCCCGGATCCTCGACTGGCTCGAGGAGCGGGTCCCGGAGCCTTCGCTCCTGCCGCGAGAGCCGGCGCAAAGGGCCGAGGTGAGGATCTTCGCGGACTGGTTCAACCGCGTCTGGAAGACATTCCCGAACGGGATCAACGACGGCATCGGCGACGCCGCGGCGCACGCCGCTGGCATGGGTCAGGCGGTCGCCCTGTTCGAGTCGCTTCTCGCGGGACGCGACTACCTCTTCCGCGAGTTCGGGCTTGCCGACGTGACGGCTTTTCCCTTCCTCAAGTACGCATCGCTCGGCCTCTCTCCCGGCGACGACGACCCGTTCCACGCCGTTCTCGTCGAGCACATGCCTCTCGAAGCCGACTCGCCGCTGCATGCCTGGATCGCCCGTGTGGACGCGCTACCTCGCAGCTAGCCTGACGCCGTGCCGAACTACATCTGCCCCAATTGCAAGGAACGCTCGATCGACATCGACCGCAAGGAGGGCATGTTCGACGAAGCCGTCGCCTGCCACCACTGCGGCTTCGGCTTCCTGTTCGAGCTGATGGACGACTACTACCCGGCACCGACGACCGGCCTGGTCACGTGCGACCAGGAGGGTCGCATCCTCGCGATCGGGCGCGGCGTGTTCGAGCTGAGCGGATGGAGCGAGGCGGAAGTGCTCGGCAACGACGTCGTCGCCGCGTTCGGGCTCGCCGGCTTCGAGGACGAGAAGAACCCGGTGAAGCTCTCGCTCGAATGGGGCGTGCGCCGCCTCAACGAGCAGCTCCAACTGCGAACGCGAGGCGGCCAGGTCAAGCGTGTGGTCGGCGACTTCTTCCCCGCGCTCGACGACGACGGCGGCCTGCTCGTCGCCCTCACGCCCGCCCTGAGCTAGTCCGTAGGGGCCGGTGCGATCGGCGCGGTGAGGTCTCGGTGGGCCGGCGCATCCGGCTGGTAGAAACGCTGCGCGATCGCGGTCGGGACGATCGCCGAAAGAACGACGACAGCGAGCAGCAACGAGAACTGCGTCCGCGTGATGATCCCCGCAGACAGGCCGTAGAGGGACGTGATCGTCCCGAACGTGAGCCCCGTCGACATCAGGAGCGTCGTGAACGCGGCGTGCGGTGACGTGAAGCGTCGTGCGAGCGGGTAGACCGCGATCAGCTTCGGCCCCATCTTCGCCGCGAAGAGGATGCCGAGAATCCCGAGGTTCGCCCAGAGTGCGCTCGTGGAGACGTTCATGCCACCCTTGAGGAAGAAGAACGGCGTGAGAAACGCAAACGACACGACCCTCATCCGCTCCTGTTCCATCCGGTGCGAGGCGAAGAAGCGCGACATTGCGAGCCCGAGGATGAACACCGGCAGCGCGGCCTGCGAGTTGGCGCGCTGTCCGAGCCACATCAGCAGGAACAGGCATGCGAACACGAGCTTGATCTCCGGCTCGATCACCCGGTTGCCGTAACGCGGGAAGAACAGACGGGCGGCACGAGGAAGGCCGAAGATCAGGACCAGCGACACAAGTGCGAACGGAAGAACCCAGATAGTCGGTTTGAGGAAGAGCACGGTGAGGCCGGTTACGGTGGCGATGTCGGTCACGAACGTCGCAGACATCAGCCGCTTGCCCACGAGCTCGCCGTTGAGGCCGGTCTCGACGAGCACGGCGTAGACCACTGCGAGGCTCGTCGTCGACAGTGCGAGCCCACCGATCTCCGCCTGCCGGCGCGACCAGTCGAGACCGTAATACGCAACGAGAGCGACCACGAAAAATGGGGCGAAGAAGGAGACGAGCCCGATCGAGACAGATGCCTTCCACTCGCGGACGAGTTGGGGCACGTCGACCTCGGCACCGGCCTGAAAGGTGAGGACGATGCCGGCGAACGAGCCGATGAAGCTCAGCCAGCTCGGGACGACGATGTGAGCCGTATTGCCGACGATGACGCCCGCGAGCAGCTCGATCAGCGCAACCGAGAGTCCGATCTCCACCGAGATCGTCGACGCGAGCAGAATCGTTCCGGCCAGGACTGCTGCAAGTGCGAGGTCGCTCACCGTGTTCTCCTTCCAGGCTTGGTCTCGTTGCTAGAGGCCATCAGCCCTGGAAGGGCGGTTAGCGGGGAGCCTCATCCCCGAAACGACGGATCCATCCTACCCGGCACAATGGAAACGTGGACTCGCTCCGCGGACACCTTCTTGTCGCCTCACCGTCCCTGCTCGATCCCAATTTCCGCCGCGCGGTCGTCCTCGTGACGGAGCACAACGAAGATGGCGCAGCAGGGCTCGTTCTCAACCGGCCCTCGCCGGTCGAGGTCTCGGGCGCAGTGCCACAGCTGGAGCCGCTGGTCGAGGACGGAGAGCAGGTCTGGGTCGGCGGCCCGGTGCAACCCGAAGCCGTCCTCGTGCTTGGCGAGTTCCTCGATCCCGGCGACGCCGCCGTACCGCTCTTCGGCTCGCTCGGCTTCCCCTCGCTGACCGAGCCAGACGAGATCGTTCCGGCGACGACTCGGCGCCGGGTCTTCGCCGGGTACGCGGGTTGGGGTGTCGGCCAGCTCGAGGCGGAGCTTGCGGACGAAGACTGGATCCTCGAGACGGCGCTGCCCGACGACGCCTTCACCGATGACCCGGATGAATTGTGGCGCGACGTTCTGCGCCGCAAAGGCGGGATCTACGAACTCGTGTCGCGCATGCCCGAAGACCCGCGCGTCAACTGAGCCGCTCGAACGCGAACGCGTAAGTCAGCTTCGGCAGCGGGAACCGGTCGCCGTACCGTGACGCGCCCGCGTGGACGTCGCGGAGCCACTTCGCGCCGTCCGCCGGGTCGGCGGTCAGGAAGCGGCTCGTCGTGGCAAGCATGGCGACGAGAGCGTCCGGACTCGAGTTGTCGGCGGTCTCGACCACCGTTCGCCCGATCTCCCGGAACCACGGCGCGCCGGGGAGCTCGTCGTCGGTGTAGGGGTCGTGGCCGGCGTAGCCGATGAGCTCGCCGAGCTCGGCCTGCAGCGGATCCCGCTCGTCCCACCAGTTCCAGAGCAGGGCCAGCCCGCCACCGGGCCTGATCACGCGGTGCAGCTCGGGCAGCGCCCGCTCGGGCTCGAACCAGTGGAACGCCTGCGCCGCGAAGGCGGCGGCGACGTTCGCGTCCGGCAGCGGAATCGCCTCTGCGGGCCCCTCGAGCCCTTCCGCATCCGGCACCGCCGTCCGCAGCTCCCCGAGCATCGCGGTTCCCGGCTCGACCGCCACAACTTCGAAGCCGACGGCGACGAGGCCCCGCGTCAGCTTCCCGGTACCGGCGCCCACGTCGAGGACGCGCGCGCGCTTCTCGAGGCCTAACCGCTCGGCTGCCCAACGCAGTGCCTCTTCCGGATACTCCGGCCGGTGCCGCTCGTAATCCGCCGCGGCGGTCTCGAAGCTCCGCGA
>DASSLB010000297.1:0-8556 GCA_035689945.1 Gaiellaceae bacterium
CTCTCCGTGCGCTTCTGATTCAGGAACGTGTTGCGGAGCGTCCTGAGGAGATAGCCGAGGTCGTCTTCACTGCGGAGGAAGCGCGGCTTCGCGAGCACGCGAGCGTACGTCTCCTGCACGAGGTCCTCGGCGTCCTCGCGCGACCCGCACAACGCCCACGCCGCCCGGAAGAGCCGGTCGATGTGGACGCTCGCCTGCTTGGGATCGAGTCGCACCCGCTCGGCGGAGGACACTACCCGGCTGAGGGCCACCTGGCTCATCTCTGGTCCGATCGGGCAGAGCCGCGCTCAGGCGGGTTGAGCCGCCGTGGCCGCGAGGGTTGAGAGCAAGGTCAGCGCCGTCGCTGCCGGCGTGCCGGGCTCGGCGCTGTAGACCATCAGAACCTGCCCGCCCGAGCCGGGAACAGTCAGCCGATCCCAGTCCAGTTCGATGACGCCAACCTCGGGATGGTTGAACGTCTTCCGGCCGTGCATCCTCTTCACGACGCCGTGCTCGTCCCACAGCTGTCGAAAGACCGGCGAGCGCTCCTGGAGCTCGGCGATCAGAGCCCGCACCCGCGGTTCGGGCTGTCCGCGCTCATACCGGACACGGAGTGCCGCAACTAGCCCGCTGCCGTCCCACCCGCCGGCGAAATAGAGCTCTCGAATCTCGGGATCGAGGAAGATGAGTCGCGCCATGTTCCGCTCTTGGTATGGCCGCCGCTCGAAACCGCAGAAGAGAGCCGAGGCTGTCGGGTTCCAGGCGAGCAGGTCGAGCCAAGGCCCGACGATGAAGGCCGGCAGCGGCTCGACGGCGGCCAGCAACCGGAGCAGGCCGGGGCGAACATCCACGAGAGAGTCGATGTCATGCGTCGACGCGGCCCGGCCGGCGAGGGCAAAGAGATGCGTTCGCTCGTCGACATCCAGCCTGAGGGCGCGGGCCAGAGAATTGAGGACGGCGTCGGAGGGAAGGATCTTTCCACCTTCGAGCCGCTTGATGTAGTCGACGCTTACGGAGGCGAGGGCGGCGACCTCTTCGCGCCTCAGCCCCTCGACCCGCCGGCCGCGGCCGGCCCTGAACCCGACGTCCTCGGGCTGGAGCTGCGCCCGCCGTGACCGAAGGAATTCACCCAGCTCGTTGCTCATGCAGCGATTGTTGCAGGCCGCCGCGCCGCTGATCCAGGGCTGATTCGTCCCCGTCTGGCGGGAATAAGTGGCGGCCTGCTTGCAACGAGCACCGTCGGACGCTCACGCGTCGGCGACGGGGACGAGCTCGCCGAACGGCGCGGCGAGCTGCGCGAACGGGTGGTAGAAGGCCTCGAGGGCACGCTTCGGCGCCACGGGGAGGACGAGCATCTCCTCGGTCGCGGGCTGCCATACCTCCACCGTCGTGCTGTTGTCGGAGGGGCTCCAGTAGAGCGCCACCTCGATCCCGCCGCTGACGCGGCGTGCCAGCTCGCGGCGGGGCCGGACGTGCGGCTCGCCGGCTTGTTTGTTCATGATCAGAGTCCTTTCTTTCGTATAGGGAGATCGGTTGGGGCCGCCATCAGTCCGACGGCCCCGTGCCGGCGGCCTCTGCTAGTAGCCGTAGCCGTAGCCCATCGAGGAGCCGCCCTTGACGATCTTGTTGCCGGCAGGCGAGAGCACCCACCACTTCCCGCCGGAGAGGTCGAGGCCCTGACCCTTGGTCTGGCCCTTCGTCGCGTCACCCACGTACCTGTAGAGCGGGTGGTGGCGGTACGTCACCTGCAGACGGCCGTCGGCGCGACGGGTCGTGCCGAGCAGCGACTGCTTCGCTCCGGCGCCCGCCCGCGGCTTGCCCGATGCGATCAGCGGGGGCCAGTAGGTCGCGCAGGCGCCTGCACAGGCGCTCTTGCCGCTCGTGTCCTTGGCGAAGAGGTACAGGGTGCGGCCGCGCGCGTCGACGAGGATCCGCCCCAGCTTCGAGCTGGCGACGGCGACCTTCGTGCCGGCGCTTGCTGAGCTCGACGACGCCGAGGCGCTCGCAAGCCCGTACGAGAGGGACATCGCGGCGACGATGGCGCCGATCGTGAGAACCAAGCCCTTCATTTCCTGCTCCTTCCGGATGCGTTTCGCCATCGCGTTGCGATGGCTGCTGTCGAGAGAGAAGGACTCCTGCGGGCTTCGGTTATTCCCGAATGACGCTGAGCGCGACACTCGAGATGATCGACGAGGGCGACGTCATCCTCGATCAAGGGCCCTTCAAGACCCCGGCATGCCCGGACCTCATGGTGCGGCTGAACAGAAACGCTCGAGCCGCTCGAGCGCTTACTCGTCTGATCGAGCCCGTTCTTGGACTATGACGCAGCTGAGGGGTCGGTGAGCTCTATCGCCTCTTCGACCGTTAGCTCCTGGCCGGCACGCCAGTCCGCGTCGAACTCGGTTTCGTCCAGCTGCTTCCTCGTTGTCTGAAGCGCTTGGTCGAGTTCGGCCTGGTCGAATGGCGGCGGCGTGGTTCCAGCCCGGCTCCTCAACACGGCCGCCAGTCCAAGCAATCGCGCGGCTCGATGTGGATCTCCGCACGCGTTGGCGAGCATGGCGAGGCGCTCGACTGACTCGGCGGATCCATCGGGATCGCCGATCTCGTCGACAAGACGTAGGCAGTCGAGCTGGCGCTCCAGAGCTTCGTCGAATCGCCCGAGATGCATGGCGGTGTGCGCGAGGTTGCCCAACTCGATCGCGGCTCCCATCGTCTCGCCGAGCTCTTCGAAGAGGGTAAGGCTGTCCTCGTGGAGTGCGTAGGCGCCTGCGTGGTCGCCTTCGTAGCCGGCTACCAGGGCTGCGTTCCCTAGCGCCTTGGCGATCAGCCACGGATCGCCGATCGCCTGTTTGATCTCCAGGCTCTCACGCATGAGGCGGCCGGCGGCCGCGTAGTCGCCCTCGTAGACGGCGAGCGCTCCAAGGTCGTTGACGGCGCTCGCGATTCGCCGCCGATCGCCGAGTTTCTCGAAGATCGGCATCGCCTCCTCGATGTACGTCCTGGCCGACGCGTAGTCGCCGACGTAACAGGCGGCGCGGCTAGCCGCCTGCAGCGCGTCCGCGCGCGCGGTCGAAGGCGACGAGGGGTATGCGAGAAGGGCCGTCAGTGCACGGTGGCCCTCGAGGATGCCGTCGTGCCACTCCCAGAAACGCCAGAGCGAGCCGCAGAGCTTCAGGCCAAGCTCGATGTCGTGTTGGCAGCTCCACTCCAACGCCAGGCGGAAGTTGTGACGCTCAACCTCAAGCCGCGCCGACCAGCGCTCGGCATCCGGTCCGACGAGGTGAGGCTCGGCCTCTCGCGCCAGCGCGAGGTAGTACCCGGCATGCGCCTGCTGGACCTCGTCCGTCTCACCGCTCTCGTGCAGGCGCTCGAGTGCGTACGCGTGCATTGCATCCAACATCCCGATGCGTGCGTCTCCATCGTCGTCGATCGTGATCGTCAGCATGTTGTCGTCGAGCAGCGACGCGATCAGGTCGAGGGCGTCCGCCTCGAGGTCTTCGCGGACATTGCATACTGACTCGGCTGCATCCAGCGTCGATCCGCCGCCGAACACCGCTAACCGCCTGAACATGCGCTTCCCGCGGTCGTCGAGCAGATCGTGGCTCCAGCCGATCGTCGTGCGAAGCGTTCGATGCCGCTCCGGGAGATCACGCCCGCCGCCGCGCAACAGCTCGAACTGGGACGAGCCAAGCCGGGCGAGCAGTGCGTGCGGCGGGAGGATCTTCAGTCGCGCCGCCGCCAGCTCGATCGCCAGTGGCAATCCGTCGAGGCGGTGGCAGATTTCAGCGACGGCCGGCGCGTTCTCGTTCGTGACCGAGAAGTCTGGGCGCACGCCGCGGGCGCGCTGAACGAAAAGCGCGACTGCCGCAAACTGCGAAAGGTGTTCGAGGTCCTCGTCGTAGACCGCCGGGGCGGACAGCACGGGGACAGCGAGTTCCAGCTCGGCCCGCACGCGTAAGGGCGTCCGGCTCGTAACGAGGATCGTCAGGCGCGGGCAGAGCTCGAGCAGCGTCGAAATGGACGGCGCAGCCGCCACTACCTGCTCGAAGTTGTCGAGCAGCAAGAGCATGTGCCGGTCGCCGATGTGGTCGGCAAGCCCGCCGAGCCTTGGGCGCCGGGGACTCTCGCGCACCCGCAGCGTCTCCGCAATCGCCGGGATGACCAGGTCCGGGTCGCGAATCGACTCGAGCATCACCATGAACGCTCCGCCTTGATAGTGGGAGAGCAGCTCAAGCGCCGCCTCGAGCGCCAGCCGCGACTTGCCGCAGCCGCCGGGACCGGTCAGCGTGAGGAGTGGATGGTCGCTTCGCCTGAGCAGGTCGCAGATTGCGGCGAGTTCACGATCCCGGCCGACGAGCGCGTTGCGCGGAACCGGAAGGTTCGTCGCGACCGGCTCGCCGAGGCGGTCGCTCGGAGGCGCCATCAACTGCTCGAAACTCTCCGTGAGCAGGAGCGCCAGATCATTCTCGATCAGCTCGCCGAGGTCGTCGGCCGACGCAAACTCGCGATATGTCGCGTTCTCGTCTGCCTCGATGCGATGGATGAGCTCCTCCAGCCGCGGCTCCCGCCCGCCGGCCGTGCGCTTGACGTAGATCAGCTTCGGGTGCTGACGGGCCAGCCCGTACTCATCCTCGAGGCCAGAAACGCTCGATCCGGGGGCAATCCAGCCGTAGCTAAGCCCATAGATACCCAGGAAGACGTGACTCTGGCCTAGGTAGGCGCGATACAGGTCGCGCGGCGGATGCGGCCGCGCACCGAGCTCGAACATCACCGGAGTGAGGCGCAGCCGCTCGATCGCCTCCCGCGCAGCCGCACGCTCAACGGCGAGCTCCTCAAGTGTCGAGCTGACAAAGACCCGCAGCCTCTGGTCAGGCGTGCGGATGATCGACGGTCGACCTGATTGCAGACCCGGGAACTCCTCGACCATGGCCACGACTCCGACGCGCTTCGAGCGAACGTAGCGCCGCTGGAACCTCGGCACATCCGCAATTTCCCGCGACTGCGCGAGACACAGATTCCCGGGCTGCCCGCATCGGATTCGGCTCAGGAAGCGGAGGGGAGGGATTTGAACCCTCGATCCGCCTAACGACGGATAACGGTTCTCGAGACTTGCACGGGATCCGGCTCGGGAGGCTTGTTCAAGCCAAATCCTGCGGCCGTGCGTGCCGTGGGCGCCGGTCGTCGCGCCGGTGTCTAGGGCCGTGCTGACCGAGCGATGGTCATCGGCTCGCTTTATGCGCAGGAGTAGGCGCAGCGCCTGGGTGACCTCGGACAGCACATACGCTCTGATGGTGTCGAGCCTGGTCGGGCGCGAAGCGGAACTGGGGGCCGTCGAGACCTTTCTGCGCTCCGAGGGACCCTGCGCGCTCGCGATCGTCGGCGAGCCGGGTATCGGCAAGACGACGTTGTGGCAGGCCGCGGTCGAGCTTGCTCGTGCGCACGGTGCGCGAGTGCTGATCGCGCGGCCCACCGAGTCGGAGGCCCGTCTCGCCTTCGCAGGACTCGCGGACCTGCTCGCCGACGTGTCCGACGAGCTCTTCGTGCGACTGCCCGCGCCGCAGCGGGTGGGTCTCGAAGCCGCGCTCCTGCGCGCCGCCTCCGTCCGACCGCCTGCGCGTCGCGTCGTCGGTGCCGGATTCCTCACGCTCCTGCGCGCGCTCGCCGACGAATCGGAAGTCGTATGCGCGATCGACGACCTCCAGTGGCTCGATGCTTCGTCGGCGGCGGCAGTCGAGTTCGCGCTACGCCGGCTCGGCGAGGCGCCTGTGCGGGGCCTTTTCTCGGTGCGCGCAACGGAGCTCGCTCGAGCACCGATCCCCACGCTCCAGCGGGACCAGCAGGTAGAGCACCTCGAGCTGGGACCGCTCTCGGTCGCCGCCCTCCACCGCGTCCTCATGCAAGAGCTCGAGCGCACGTTTCCGCGACCGACGCTCGTGAGGATCGCGCAGGCGGCGGACGGCAACCCGCTCTACGCGATCGAGATAGCGCGCGAGCTCGACCGCTCCGGCGAGCGCGAACTATCGGGCCGGGTGCCGGTTCCGCAGGGCCTCGACGCGCTCGTACGGGCACGCGTCCAGGCCCTTCCGGCCAGGACGCGAGATGCGCTGCTGCGCGCGGCGACCCTGGCCCGGCCCGACACGAAGACGATCGATCCGGTCGAGCTCGCACCTGCGGAGGAGGCGCGGCTCGTGCGCGTCGAGGTGGACGGGCGGATCGAGTTCGTACACCCGCTCTTCGCGTCGGCGGTCTACTCCGCCGCTCCCGCCGCCCGCCTCCGCGAGGCGCATCGCGCTGCCGCCGATCTCGCGCGCGACCCAGAGGAGCGAGCGCGACATCTCGCACTCGCGGCCCCCGGGCCGGACGCCAGGGTCGTGCAGGAGCTCCAGGCGGCCGCCCGCCATGCGCGAATGCGCGGCTCCCCAGACTCCGCCGCCGAGTTGACCGGGCTCGCGCTGCGGCTGCTTCCGGCGAGCGCTCCGGCGCGACAGGAGCTCCAGCTCGAGCTTGCCGAGCAACTCCATCTCGCGAGCGACTTCCCGGCTGCGCGAGCGCTGCTCGAAGAGTTGCGCACGACGCTTCAGCCGGGTGACCTGCGCGCGCGAGCGCTGCTGATGCTCGTCGAGATCGACTACTGGCGCGCCGGCGAGTCCGCGGCGATGGCGCTCGCGGAGGAGGCGCTCGCGGACGCGCGCGATCCGGTTCTCAAAGCCCGTTGCCACGCCGCCGTCGCACAGGCCGCCGCGACCGTCGACCTTCCGAAGGCGGCGGCCTCCGCCCGCGAGGCGCTGGCGCTGCTTGAGGACGTCCCGGTTCCCGATCCTGGCCTCGTCGCGGCGGCGTTGAGTGCGCGCGTGCGTGCCGACCTCTTCCTCGGCGACGGCTTCGACCAGGAGACGGCGATGCGGGCACTCGCGCTCGAGGAGAGCGGACCACCGCCGATCGTCGACACGCGCGTCGTCTTCAAGCTCGGCCAGTGGCTTCGCTACATCGACGATCTCGACGGCGCGCGTGCGCAGCTCGAACAGGCGGAGCAGCAGGCGCGTGAGGAGGGCGACGAGTCGTCGCTCGCCAACATCCTGCTCAATCGCGTGATCGTCGCGACCTGGGCCGGCGACCTGGCTGGGGCGGCAGAGCTCGCCGAGCGCATGCTCGACGCATTCGGGCAGCACGGGGTCGG
This sequence comes from Gaiellaceae bacterium, assembly GCA_035689945.1. Lineage (GTDB taxonomy): Bacteria > Actinomycetota > Thermoleophilia > Gaiellales > Gaiellaceae > Palsa-739. Next base: position 7,157 of record DASSLB010000297.1, read on the forward strand.
TCCGGAGGCCGGACTCCTCTGGCGCGCGTACGTAGATGCCTATGCCGGACGACTCGAGTCTGTCCGCGAAGCCGTCGCGAAGGCGGGGGCAGATTCGGGGGAGCCGATTGTGACGGCGCTCTGGAGCCGTTGCCTGGGACTCGCCGAGCTCGCTGCCGGCGAGACAGCCTCCGCCGATCGGCACCTGACGGAGGCGATCGAGGTGTTTGAACGCGTGGCCTTCCGCGAGCCGGCCATTTGGCGGGTCGACGGCGACGCGATCGAAGCGGCGCTGGCGGTCGGTGACGTGGACCGAGCGCAGGGACTGCTCACCCGCTTCGAAGAGCGCGCGGCCCGTTCGCGCATCCCATGGAGCCTCGCGGTCTCGGCACGGTGCCTCGGTCTGGTGCTTGCGGCACAGGGCGAGCTCGACGCGGCCGCGAATGCTCTCGAGCGCGCGCTCGCCGAGCACAAGCGCTGCCCGATGCCCTTCGAGCGCGCGCGCACCCTTCTCGTGCAGGGTCGGCTGCAGCGGCGGCTGAAGCGGAAGCGCCAGGCGCGACTCTCTCTGGCCGAAGCACGTGAGCTCTTTGCGGGCATGGGCGCCGAGACCTGGCTCGCCCGCGTCGACGACGAGCTGGGGAGGGTCGCAGTCCGGCGCGCGCCGGCGGAGCTGAGTGCGACGGAGCTCCGCATCGCACGGCTCGCGGCCGACGGTCTGAGCAATCAGGCGATCGCACAGCAGGCGTTCGTGAGCGTCAAGACGGTCGAGGCGAATCTGAAGCGCGCCTACCGCAAGCTCGGCATCTCCTCGCGAGCGCAGCTGGCCCGCGCCCTCGACCGTGGGGACGCGCAGGCGATTTCGTAGGGTCTTCAGGTCTTTCTCCGAGCCGTCCGCCGAGTCATGTTGGCGCCATGGCGGAACATGCCGCGAGCTTCGTCGCCGAGTGCTACTGGCCGGACGTGCGCGAGGAGGAAGTGCGCGCGCTCGATCAACGGATCGCTGCCTCACTCTCCGGCGGCGTTCGCTACCTCGGATCGGTGCTGATTCGCGAGGACGAGGTCGTCCTCTGCCATTTCGAGGGAAGCGCCGACGCGATCCGCCGCGTCGCGGAGCGGGCGCACGTGCCGTACGAGCGCCTGCTCGAGACAACCGTCTCGGTACGTACGGAATCGACGGAAAGGACGCAGCAATGAAAGGAAAGCTGATCAGACCCGCGGTCGTAGCTGTTGTTGCCGCCGGAGCCCTGCTGGTGGCGGGCGGGATCGCCTACGCGACTATTCCGGACGGGAGCGGGGTCATCCACGGCTGTTACCAGAAGAACCAAGGCACCTTGCGCGTCATCGACACGGGTCAGGCGCAGACGTGCTCGAGCTCCGAGGCTCCACTCAACTGGAGCCAGACCGGCCCGCAGGGGCCA
>DASSLB010000298.1:0-3413 GCA_035689945.1 Gaiellaceae bacterium
CGCTCACCGTCTTCCTCACGCCGGACGGCGAGCCGTTCTACGGTGGCACGTACTTCCCGCCCGAGCCGCGGCACGGCCTGCCCTCGTTCCGGCAGGTGCTGCGGGCTGTGGCCGACGCTTATCGGGAGCGGCCGGAGGACATCGCCGCCCAGGCGGAGGCGCTGGTGGGCGCTCTGCGCCGGTCGGCCGAGACCGAGCCGTCGCGCGAGCCGCTGACGGAGGAGCTGCTCGCCGAGGCGGAGCGCGACCTGCTCTCGCAGCTCGACCCGCGCTGGGGCGGCTTCGGGCGCGCGCCGAAGTTTCCGCCAGCGTCGGCGCTCGAGTTCCTGTTGCGGCGCGACCGACTCGATGCCGTGCGCCTCACTCTCGACGGGATGGCGACGGGCGGGATGTACGACCTCGTCGGGGGCGGCTTCCACCGCTACTCCGTCGACGGCGAGTGGCTCGTGCCGCACTTCGAGAAGATGCTCTACGACAACGCGCTGCTCGTGCCGCCCTACCTCCACGCGTGGCTCGTCACCGGGGAGGAGCGGTACCGCGTCGTTGCGGAGCAGACGCTCGACTACATGCTCCGCGAGCTACGACTGCCGGGCGGCGGCTTCGCATCCGCGCAGGACGCGGACACCGACGGGATCGAGGGGCTGACGTACACCTGGACTGCGGAGGAAGGAGCCCCGACCGAGCTGCTGCAGCCGTTCGAGCACGGGCGCTCGATCCTGCGTGGCGAGATAGACGAGGAGACGTGCGCGCGGCTGCTTGCGATCCGCGAGCAACGTCCTCAGCCCGCGCTGGACGACAAGGTGATCGCGTCGTGGAACGGCCTCGCGCTCGCCGCGCTCGCCGAGGGCGCGCGCACGCTCGAGCGCAGCGACCTGCTCGCAGCGGCCGTCGAGCTCGGTGAGCTGCTGGCTGCCGATCCGTTGTGGCGTACGATGCGCGACGGCCGCGCCAAGCACCCCGCCTACCTCGACGACTACGCGAACGTCGCCCACGGCTTCTACGAGCTGCACGTCGCGACAGGGAAGGTGCGCTGGCTGCGCGAGGCACGGCGTGTGGCGCTCGCCGCCGTCGAGCTCTTCGGCGATCCCGAGCGCGGCGGCTTCTTCCTCACGCCTGCGAACGGTGAGCAGCTCGTCGCACGGCAGAAGACGTTCGACGACAACCCGACGCCGGCGGGCAGCTCGATGCTCGCGTTCGTCCTCCTGCGGCTCGCGAGGATCTGGGGCGACGACGAGCTCGAGCGGCTGGCCGTTGGTGCCCTGCGCCTCGTCCGCGATCTCCTCCCGCGGGCGCCGAGCGCGTTTGGCTGGGCGCTTTGCGCGCTCGACCTCTATCTCTCGCCATCCCGCGAGCTCGCGATCCTCGGCGACGCCGACTCGGACGTCGCGCGCGCTGCGCTGCGCGGCTTCGACCCGAACGCCGTCGTCGCCTTCGGGCCGGCCGAGGACGTCCCGCTGCTCGAGGGCAAGACGCTCGTAGACGGCAAGGCCGCCGTCTACGTCTGCGAGCGCTTCGCTTGCCAGGCACCGGTCACCGATCCCGCCCTGCTCAGCTGAAACAACGAGGGGGAGCCGGAGCTCCCCCTCGCAGAGTTCGGTCGGGCTGCGCGGCTTATCGCACGCCGCTCAAGAGCTTGCCGAAGGGGTGCCAGTCCCCGGCGGCGCCCCCGCTCCACTTGGTCATGATCAGCTGCATCATCGGGAAGGTGCGCTTCTTCGACGTCTTGAGCGTGATCCCCGGATAGAGGAACGGGTTCTTCGACGTGTTCATCGTGCGCAACGCCTTCATCAGGCTCGCCCGCGTCGGGTTCTTGCCCGCGTGCTTGAGCGCGTAGACGAACGTCCACGCCGAGCCGAGCCCGTAGACGAGGTTGAGGTCCCCGGCCGCGAAGTCGGCGTCGAGAGCCGGCGCATACGTGTGGATGATGCTCTTTGCGAGCTTCATCCCAGGCAGGTTCGGCTGCAACGTCTGACTCGCGACGTAGGACGTCGAGATGATCCCGTCCAGGTTCGCGCCGGATTTCGTTGCCGCTAGCTCGAAGACCCGATTCGCCGAGACGTTGTTGACGAGCGTCAGCGCGCTGGTCCAGCCGGTCAGTGTGCGGGCCACGAGCGCCTGGATCGTCGCGGTAGGAGTCGCGAAGATCACGAACGTGTCCGCACCGTGTGAGCGCAGCGCGACGACGTGAGCTGCGATCACCTGCGCGGAATCGCCGAAGTTGTAGGACTCGGCGTCGACGATCTGGTTCGTGTTCGAGCCGAGCCCGGTCTTCAGGCCCGCGAGATAGTTCTTGCCATACGCGTCGTTCTGGTAGAGCACGCCGATCTTCGCGCTCGGCTTGTGCGCGAGGATGTACTTCGCGTAGAGCTTCGCCTCACCCGGATAGTCCGGCTGCCAGCCGATGGTCCATGGCTTGGTCGAGCCCTGGCAGGCGTGGTGGACACAGTTGCCCCAGTACGCGTCGCCCGTCGCCACGAGCACCTGCGGCACCTTGTTCTTGTTGAGGTAGTTCCAGGTGGAGAGGATCGGCGCGGTGCCGAGGCTGCCGACGACTGCGAAGACGTGATTCTGCTCGACGAGCTTCGTCGTTTGCGGCACCGTCTGGGACGGGTCGTACTGGTCGTCGAGGACGATGTCGTTGATCTTGCGACCGGAGACTCCGCCATGTGCGTTGACGTAGGCATAGAACGCCTGCTCAGCAGCGGGGATCGTCTTGTACGCCGCCGCGAACCCGGTTAGCGGGAACGTCCCGCCGATCGTGATCTGGGTCTTCGTCACGCCCGGCGTGCTCGTGTGCGAGGCCGTTGCTGCGCTCGCCAGTGCGGCTGTGGCGAGGAGTGCGCAGACCAGCGCTCCTAGTTTCCTACGGTTGACAGCCATGCGCCCTCCTGGGTTCGACGGTGTCCGTAGAGACGAATTTCGATGGAGTCTGATGGAGTCTGACTGGCCGTTCAAGTGCCCGCCAGTCGCCGCAGCCGATCGAGCAACCCGGCGAAGCCACCAGGAAGCAAGAGCATCACCAGAACGACCGCCGTCCCGAAGACGACGTCGCGGCCGTGGGCGGAGCCGATCACGGGGACACTGCTGGAGACGCTTGGTAGGAGCCCGACGAACGCGGCGCCCGCCAGGATGCCCCAGAGCGAGCCGAGCCCGGCGACCGCGGCGCCGACGAGCAACTGGAGCGAGAGGATGACTCCGAACTCGCTCGGCTGGGCGAAGCCGTTCGTCGCTAGGACGAAAAGCGAGCCTGCGATGCCCGCGTAAGCGGCGGAGATTCCGAAGGCGAGCGTCTTGTAGACGGGCAGCTCGATCCCCGAGGCGACGGCCGCGATCTCGCTGTCGCGAACTGCGCGGAACGCGCGGCCCACGCGGCCACGCAGGATCAGCCACGCGAGAACGAAGAGGATCGCCGA
>DASSLB010000299.1:0-3819 GCA_035689945.1 Gaiellaceae bacterium
ACCGGCGCGAACGTCGATTCCCAGCTCGTGGACGGAGTCCGCGACTGCGCACGCGCAGCGAATGGCGCGGGCCGGGCCGTCGAAGCTCGCGAAGAAGCCGTCACCCGCGGTGTCGACCTCGACGCCTCGGTGCCGCAGCAGCTGTCCGCGTACGACCTCGTGATGCCGCTGCAACAGCTCCCTCCAGCCCCGGTCGCCGAGCCGCGCGGCATGTTCGCTCGAGCCGACGATGTCCGTGAAGAGAACCGTGACGAGCACCCGGTCGGGCTCGCTGACCTCGGCAGCGCCTGCGTCCCATGCACGCTTGAGAAAGCTCTCGATCTCGTCCATTAGCCGCCCGGACGTGGCTGCAGAGTGGATGTGTCCCTCGTCAGGAAGCTCGACGTACTGCGCTCCGGGAATGTGCTGGGCCAGGTATCTGCCGTTGCCGACCGGAACCCAGGGGTCGCCGGCGTTGTGCAGCACGAGAGTCGGGATCCGAATCGCGGGGAGCACGTCGCGGATGTCGATCTCGAGGTTCATGCGGGCCAGCGCCTGCGCGCCACCCGGAGTGAGGGCGTAGTGGAGGTACCTGGCGAACGCGGCGATCTCCTCGACGCTGCCGCTAGGGCATGCCTCCCGCGCCACCTCGAGCAGCTCCTCCTGTCGATTGCCGACCTCGGCTGTCGCCTTGGCGATCTCGGCAAGGGACTCCGCCTCGTCATCTCCCCACGGGTAGTCGGGAGCCCGCAGGACGCGTGCCATCGCTCCCTTCAGCACGAGAGCCCACGCCCGATCCGGATACGTGGCAGCGAACAGCGCGCTCATCGGACCTCCCTCCGAGACACCGATCACCGCAGCCCTGGCGGAACCCGCGGCATCCATCACCGCCCTGACGTCGTCCATCCGGGTCTCCAGAGGCGTGGCCGGACTGACCGCATCGGACATCCCGGTACCGCGCTTGTCGAAATGGATCAGCCTCGCGTACGACGCGAACCGTTCGAACCAGAGCCGAAGGAACGGAACCTCCCAGGCGAGCTCGACATGCGAGCCGCTCCCGGGGACGAAGACGATGTCGAACGGCCCGTCTCCGGCCACTCGATAGGCGATGTTGACGTCACCGCTGCGCGCGTACCGAACCTCTGAAACCACGCCGCTAGTCTCCTAGAAGAAGAAGCTCGACCAGGCCGACCACCAGTCGTCGCCGCGGACGGCGATGCTGCGCGAGCCGGTCACCTCGACGCCCTTGCGGTTCGCGTACTCCTGCAGCCGGTCCGGTGAGGTGAAGTCGATCTCGATCTCGCACGGCCGGCCCGGGTCGTACGGCGCGACGGCCGAGAGATCCGAGAGCGCCTTTCGCGCGCCCTCCTCGATCAGCTCACGGGCGCGCTGCGGCGTCTTCATCCGGGCGCTGAAGCGGCCGATCCCTTCCTTCACCTCGACCGTGGTGAGGCCGTCGCCCAGCAGCTCGCGGCCCTCCGCGCACACCGCGCGGTCGCCGGTCACGAGGAGAACGGGCGCGCCCCAATGGCCGCACAGCGCCGCATTGATCCCGGTCTCGCCGACGAGCGTGCCGTTGAAGCGGAGGTTCTGCCACGCCTGTCCCGAGACCGTGTGCGAGAGGACGCCGTCCGCTGCACCCGCCATCGCGTGCATGCCGATGAAGAGCGCGGCGTCGCAGCCCGACTCGAGAAAAGCCGTGTACTCCGTCCACTCCTGCTGCACGACGTACTCGCAGCCGGGGTCGAGGAGATCGGGGAGGAGCGAGTTGAAGTCGTACGCGCCGCCGGCGCCGTGACAGTCCATGACCACGATCTCGGTCGCGCCGGCCGCCTTTGCGCCGCGCACCGCAGCGTTGATCTCCTCGGTGTAGAGGACGCGCCCCTCGTCGTAGAGCTTCTCGCCGCCGGAGGTCTGCTGCCACCGGACGATTCCGGCGACGCCTTCCATGTCGCTGATCACGTGGACCCGCACGGGCGGGACGATAACGTCAGGCCGTGGAGACGGGACTGGCGGGGAAGGGTGTCCTCGTGACCGGAGGCGGAGGCGGGATCGGCTCCGCGTGCGTGCGCGCGTTCGCGGAGGAGGGCGCGCGGGTGGCGATCCACTACCGCACGAGCCGCGATCGCGCGGAGGAGCTCGCACGCGAGACCGGCGGCGTCGCGCTACAGGCCGACCTCACCGTCGAGGACGAAGTCGAGCGGCTGTTCGACGCGGCGGAAGGAGAGCTCGGCGGCATCGACGTCTGCGCCGCCGTGGCCGGTGCCTGGCCACGGGACGACGAGCCGGTCTGGCGGCTGCCGCTCGAGCGGTGGGAGGAGACGCTGCGCTCGAACCTCACGGCGACCTTTCTCACGGCGCGCGGGTTCCTTCGGGTCGTCGAGCGCCGGGGGCACGGGAACCTCGTCCTCGTCGGCTCGACCGCCGGCCGCTTCGGCGAGGCCGGCCACGCCGACTACGCCGCGGCGAAAGCGGCGATCCAGGGCGGACTGCTGCTTAGTCTCAAGAACGAGATCGTCCGGATCGCGCCACGCGGCCGCGTGAACGCGGTCGCGCCCGGGTGGACGTATTCGCCGATGACGCGGGGCGATCTCGACGAGGCACTCGTGTCGAGGATCAGCCGGACGATGGCACTGCGGAAGGTCGCGCAGGCAGAGGACGTGGCCCGCGCGGTCGTCGTCCTCGCCTCAGACGAGCTCTCCGGCCATGTGACCGGCGAGCTCGTGACCGTCGCGGGCGGGATGGAAGGCCGCACCGTTCACGAAGCATGAGCCGGTTTCTCGAGCGGCTGGCCCAGGAGACGCCGATCGTCGCGGACGGCGGCATGGGCGCGTTGCTATCGAGTGCGGTGCCAGGCCTGCGCTGTCCCGAGGAGGCGAACCTCCGCGCGGCCGAGAGCGTCTTGGAAGTACACCTCGGATATATCAGGGCGGGCGCGGAGCTGATCGAGACGAACAGCTTCGGCGCAAACCGCGCGAAGCTTGCACGGCAGTTCCTGGCCGACGAGCTCGAGCAGGTCAACGCCTCCGCCGTGCGCATCGCACGCGAGGCGCGGGAGGTCGCCGGCCGTGACGTGTTCATCGCGGGCTCGATCGGACCGCTCGGAGACGTCGAGCTGAGCGGCTTCGATCGGGCCGAGCTCTACGCCGAGCAGGTGCAGGTACTCGAAGGGCGCGGCGTCGACCTGTTCATGGTCGAGACGTTCTACGACCTCGACGAGCTCGAGACCGCGATCGCCGCGATCCGTTCCGTGTCCGCGCTTCCGCTCGTCGCGCTGATGACCTTCGACGCGCAGGGGGAGACGATCGCCGGGGTGAGAGCCGAGGATGCGGCCGCCCGGTTGCGGACGCTCGACCTCGCCGCCTTCGGCGCGAACCACGGTGCCGGGCCGGCGGCGGCGCTCGCAGCTCTGGCGCGCATGGGCGGCGAAGACGGAGCCGTGCTCGCAGCGCTGCCGAACGTCGGCCTCGCGAGCATGAGCGGCCAGCGCATCGTCTTCCCCCACGCGACGCCGGCCTACTTTGCCGAGTTCGCAGCACAGGCTCGCGCGCTGGGAGCCCGGCTGATCGGCGGCTGCTGCGGCACCACGCCGGCGCAGATCGCGGCCATCCGGGAGGCCGTCGACGCGAACCGCCGACCGGCCGGCTCCTTCCTCGTCCACGAACGTAAGCAGGCGGCGCCGTTCGAGCCGGCAACCGGAGAGACGGAACTCGCGCGGATGCTCCGGGAAGGCGAGTTCGCGATCTCCGTCCAGGTCGACCCGCCGCTCGGCGCCAATCCGGAGGCGCTGATCGAAGCGGCCCGCGCGGTCCGCGAGTCGGCACGCGCGCACTTCCTCGA
>DASSLB010000300.1:0-7875 GCA_035689945.1 Gaiellaceae bacterium
GGGCCGGCCTGCACGCCTATAGCAACCCGTACGACGAGCCTGCCCGGGTGCTGGGGATCAGTGCGGGCGGCTTCCCCGACGTGGTGGCCTACCCGGAGCATCACTACGCCTGGGTCGCCACGCGAGATCCTGATCTCCCCACCGACCCGAGCGACCCGGGGATCATCCAGCGGTTCGACCTCCGCATGGAGTAGCGACACACAGAGGGAGGTCGCGCATGCGGCCTCCCTGATGCTTTCGCAGCCTGCGCGCAAGCACGAGAGACCCGGCATGATGCTCCGCTTGGGGGGAAGCGCTTCCACAGTTGAGGTGGCGCTCGTCGCCGGCGCGACCCGCGGTGCCGGCAGGGCAATCGCCGTCGAGCTCGCCCGCGCCGGCTTCTTCGTCTACGCGACCGGGCGCAGCAGCCGCAGCGCCGGCCCGTCGGAGATCGGCCGGCCCGAGACGATCGAGGAAACCGGGGAGCTGATCGCTGCGGCCGGCGGATCCGGATCGGCGCGCGTCGTCGACCACGAGGACCCCGGCGCGGTCGCCGAGCTGGTCGCACTCATCGAGCGCGACCACGGCCGGCTCGACGTCCTCGTCAACGACATCTTCGGCGGCGACAAGTACTCGGAGTGGGACAAGCCGCTCTGGGAGCACGACTGGGCCGGCGGCCTGCGGATGCTGCAGATGGGCGTGCACACGCACCTGATCACGAGCCACGCCGCGATCCCGCTCATACTGCGCACCGCCGAGACGCACGGGACACACGGGCTCGTGGTCGAGATGACCGACGGGACGTCGGAAGCGAACACCCCGTTCCGGCGCAATGTCGGCTTCTATTACGACCTCGTCAAAGCAAACGTCGAGCGAATCGTCACGGGCCTCGCCGCTGAGCTCGAGGAGCTCCCGGTGACGGCCATCGGCGTCACGCCGGGGTGGCTGCGCTCCGAGAAGATGCTCGAGAACTTCGGTGTCACCGAGGAGAACTGGCGCGATGCCGTCGCGAAGCGCCCGGGGTTTGCGATCTCCGAGTCGCCGACCTACGTCGCAAGAGGTGTCGCCGCGCTTGCGTTGGCTGAGGACGCCGAGCGGTGGGCGGGGACGATCGCCAGCGCCCGCCAGCTCGCCGACGCGTACGAGTTCACCGACACAGACGGAAGCAAGCCGGACTGCTGGGGCCACCTCGCGAAGTACGGCTGGAGCCATGCAGGCGGCCGCGGCATCGACGAGTTCCGCTGATTCGCGGCGGCGGCGAGGCGTTCAGTCGCTGGCGAACTGGTCGCGCCGTACCACGTGCCCGTGACTGCGAAGCGAGGTCGAGAATGGACCTAACCGGACAGCTTTCAAACCCCTCGCCCCAGCTTCGTGAACTGCTTGCCGTCAGTGGAAGCGCGAGCCGGGTCAGGCAGTCGCCGTAACGAGCTTCTCGGCCCGCCGGATTAGGCCGACGGCGCCGATGCTGCGGAAGTACCCCAGGCAGCGGTCGAGCTCGGCGTTCGCCTCCGCGCGGCGGCCCGCGTGCACGAGCGCCTCGGCGTGGAAGAGTCGCGCCTCGGCCTCCGCTGCCCGCGCCCCGATCTGCCCATAGAGCTCCGCCGCCGAGGCGAGGTCGCCGGAGGCGGCCGCCCGAGCGGCTTCGATCCACGGCGTGGCGTGAAGGTCCTCGACCGCCGCGAGGTAGTCGCCGCCACTGCCGAGCTGCACGAGTAGCAGCGGCAGCTCGTGCCCTGCGAACACGAGGTCGTGACTTTCCAGCAGGGTCGCGAGCACCTCGTTGGCCTCGCTCTCGCGGCCCGCGGCCGCAAGAGTGCGCGCACGGCATACCAGCGCAGGCACGACCACCTGCTCGTCTCCGGCCTCGCGCCCGACGGCGAGCGCACGCTCGGAATCGACGAGAGCGAGCTCCACCTCGTCGCGGGAGAGCAGGATCTCGGACCGGATTCGGTGCGCAATCCCCTCGTGGTAGTACGGGCTGTCGGCAGACGCGGCGATGATCTCCTCGGCCAGCCTGAGCGACTCGTTCCAGTCGCCACGGAGGTGCCGTTCTTCCATGTGCTCGCCCTCGAGCCAGCGGAGCCCCGCGGCGTAGCCGTAGCGCTCGTCGACTTCGCGCGCCTGTGCAAGCGCCGCGGAGGCCTCGTCGAGTCTGCCGAAGCGCGTGAGCTGGGTCGCCAGGTTGTTGTAGGCGTTGTGGATGGCTTGCGGCGCCTTCGCGGTCTCGGCGAGCTCGGCGCTGCGGCGGAGGTCGTCGAAGCCGTTCGTGTCGCCGATGTTGTTCCTCGCGAGTCCACGGGTGTTGAGATTCATGGACATCAGCTCGTCGTCTCCAAGCGCTTCGGCCAGCTCGAGTGCTCGCGCGGCGAGCTCGAGCGCCAACTCTGCGTCCCCTGCAACGGCCGCACGTCGGGCGTTGCTCGCCGAGACCCTGGCGACCGTCCACGAGAGCGGGCGCCCCTCGACCAGCGCGACCGCCCGCGCGAGGTGCCGTTCACGTTCCTCCTTGTTGTGCATGTCCCAGAAGCGGTGCTGAATGAGCAGCTCTGTCTCGGCGGCCTTCTCCAGGTCACCCTCGGCCTCGAACAGTGCGCTCGCCTCGATCAGGACGGCCAGGTCGAGCGTGCCGAGCGAATGCTCGGCTCGACCGCGGGCCAGCAGGAAGCGTGCCCGGCGCGGGTCGCCGGCCGTGAGCAGCTCGAGCCCGGTCTGTGCGAGCTCGACGACCCTCGGCCACGCAAAGAGCGCCACCGCGCGTTCGCAGCCCTCGAGGAGGGCACGGACCCCCGGCTCGCGCAGCTCGTCGGTCGAGAGCCCGGCGGCTCTCGCGAGCTCGATCGCTTCGAGGTAGTGGTGGGCGAGCATCTCGGCGCGGTCCTCGGTCCGGTCGGCGGCGAGCGTCTCGATCCACCCGGCCAGGCGACGATGCTTGTCGGCGCGCGCAGCGCGCGGTATCTGCCCGTAGGCGACGTCGCGGACGAGCGCGTGCAGGAAGGCGTACTGGGGCTCACCGGCCACCGCCGACCGCCGCTCGCGCCGGATGAACTCCTTGCGCTCGAGCCCGTGCAGGAGCTCGGCCGGAACCGCGGAACCCAGCGCGACCAGCGCCCGCGGCCAGAAGACCTTGCCGATCACGGAGGCGTCCTGGACGAGCCCCTTCTCGTCCGGGGAGAGGGCGTCGAGACGGGCGGAAATCATGGCCTGGACGGTCTCGGGGAGCGGCAGCGCGCGGTCGGCCACGAGACGCCACGAGCCGCCCTCGTGCACGAGAAAGCCGCGATCCTGGAGCATCCGGACGTACTCCACCGCGTAGAGCGGGTTGCCCTCGGCGAGCGCCAGCACCCGGACCTGCAGGTCTGCGGGCAGGAGGATCTGCTCGAGCAGGTCGCCGAGCAGCTCGGCCGTCTCCTCGGACGTAAGCGCCTGGATCGAGACGGTGGTCGCGTTGCGCTTGCCGCCGCCCCAGCCGGGACGCCGATCGAGGAGCTCGGGGCGTGCCGTGCCCACGATCAGCAGAGGTACGCCCGTCGCCCAGTCGGCGAGATGGTCGACGAAGTCGAGGAGGCCGTCGTCGGCCCAGTGGAGATCCTCGAAGACGAGGACGAGGGGACGTTGGTCGGCGAGCGCCTCGAGGAACTGCCGCCAGGCGGCGAACGCCTCGCTGCGGTCGCCGGCCGTCGAGTCGTCGCTGAGTCCGAGTAACGGACGTAAACGCTGCGCCACCCAGGCCGGGTCGTCCGTCTCTGGGACGACCTCGTCGACCAGCGTGCGAAGCTTCGTCTCGGTCGCCTCGAGCGGGTCGCTCTCGAGGATGCCGGCCTGCGCCTTGACGATCTCACCGAGCGCCCAGTAGGCGAGACCCTCGTCGTACGGGAGCGAGCGGCCCTGCCGCCACCAGATCAGCTCTGGGTCGCGGTCGACCTCCTGGAACAGCTCGCTGACCAACCGGCTCTTGCCGATGCCGGGGACACCGACGAGCGTCACGAGCTGCGGCGCGAGCTCCCTGCGGCAGCGGGCGAGCGCGTCGACGAGGAGTCCGAGCTCCCGGTCCCGGCCGACGAGCCTCGTCCGCTGTTGTTCCTCGAGGTCTTCCCCGAAACGCGAGCGGGCGGCAAGCGCCTCCCAGACCGGCACCGGCTCGGCCTTGCCCTTTGCCTCGACCGGCTCAGCCTCCCGGTAGTCGATCCTGCCGCGAGTTGCGCGGTACGTCGCCTCGCCGACGAGGATCCCGTTCACCGGCGCGGCAGTCTGCAGACGCGCCGCAGTGTTGATGACGTCGCCCGAGGCCATCCCCTCGCCCTCGAGCGGCCGCGCGCCGAGCGCGATCAGCGCCTCGCCGGTGTTGACCGCGATGCGCACCTGCAGGCGGAGCTCGTCGGCCGCCTCCGCGGCCCCGTCACGGATCGCGAGCGCCGCCCGCACCGCGCGCTCTGGATCGTCCTCGTGCGCCACCGGCGCCCCGAACAGCGCCATCACCGCATCGCCGATGAACTTCTCGACGGTGCCGCCGTGCCTCTCGATCTCGGTGCGGAGGCGTGCGTAGTAGGGGGAGAGCGTCGCGCGGACGTCTTCCGGGTCGAGCTGTTCCGCACGGCTCGTGAAGCCGACGAGGTCGGCGAAGAGAACGGTGACTACCTTCCGCTCCTCGCGGGTCGGAGCCTCTTCGAGCGGAGCTCCGCATGCGCCGCAAAAACGGAAACCCTCCGGATTCTCCTGCCCGCAGATCGTGCAGGTCGTCACGCGCTCTACGTTATGTCAGCGCCGTCCGGGAGTCGAACCGTTCGGCGACGGTTCCGCGCTCATCACCAGCGAGCCGATGGAGCTAGCCGGACTCGAACCGGCGACCTCCTGGGTGCGATCCAGGCGCTCTCCCAACTGAGCTATAGCCCCGCGGCGGAGAAGTCTAGCCGTGCTTCTCCATGAGCCTGCCCGCGCGGATCGTCTGCTCCATGTCCTTCGACTCCTCGCGGTACCAGGTGCCGTCCTCGAACTGGATGTCCGGATAAAGGCGCTGGCCGGTGCCCTCGGCGACGACGTCGCGCTTCTTCCTGCTCACCGGCCCGGGGACGCGCTCGTACTCGACGCCCATGTCCATGAGCGCCTTCTCGACCTTCCAACACGGGTGGGCCTTGATCTTCACCCACTGGTTCGAGCAGCGGTGCAGCTTGACGACCATCGGCGTCTCCTCTCAGGCGGCGAACAGGGTCAGATCCGGTTCGCGTTCCCCGCGTAATACATCTAGCTCGACGGCGACGCAACGGATTGCCCTCGACTCGGCGAGGACTACCGCCTGCGGCTTCAGACGCTGGGCGGCGAGGATGCCGCGACAGCCGGCCTTCGCCGGGTCGCGGCGGATGAACTCGAGGTAGCGCGTCAGCTGTTCGATCGCCTCGATCGTCCCCATCCGCTTGACCTCGACCGCGACCCACTCGCCGTCGGAGTCCTTGCACATCAGGTCGACCGGCCCGATCTCCGTCTGCCACTCACGCCGTACGAGCGTCAGCGGCTCGCCGAGCGCGTCGGGCGCGGCCGCGAGGGCCTCCTGCAGGTCGCGCTCTACGCCGTCCTTCTGCAGCGCCGCCGACTCCCCCATGTCGTGCTCGACGTCGCTCAGCACTTCGAGCAGCTGGATCTCGAGCGCGTCGTCGCTCTTCGGCTTCGTCACGACGAGCCGCTCGCCCTCGTCGGCGAGAAAGGTGGGGGCCGTCATCCAGTTGAGCGGCTTGTAGCCGCCGGCGTCGTCGTGGACGAGCACCGAGCCGTCGCCCTTCAGGATCAGCAGCCGCACCGCCTCCGGCAGCACTGCCGAGACGCGGCCGGAGTAGGTGACTTCGCAACGGGCGACGATGAGGCGCACGCGGCGCAACCTACTGTCCGTTTCGGACAGGAGTTCCAGGCGCCCCGGAGCAATCACCCCGAGGCGCCTGGCGGGTCGTCAGCCGTCGGAAGGAATCGTGATGCCGCAGGCTTCCGCGGCGCTCATCAGCGCCGGGAAGATGCCGCTGTCGTCGAGATGGTCGATGCCCGTCCCGTTGCCCAACACCGTGTCGTTCGGGTTGTGCCAGGCGATGACGCCGAATCCGTCGGCCGCGGCGCGAGCGCCCTGGCTCGAGGTCGACGTCTTCTTGCCCCCGGCGACGCCGCTTCCGATCGCGAAGAACTGCGGCTGGCCGGACGCGGCGAAGGCCTCGTACGCGCAGGCGGCCTGTGTCGAGTCGAGCGTGACGCCGAAGCCGGACAGCGTCGCCTCCAGCGCGGCCGGAGAGCTGAAGTCGAACAGCGTCCAGTTGCCGGAGTTGCTCGTCGATTTGACGAGACCCTGATACGACGACGAGACGCGGATGCAGTCGAATGCAGCCGCAGACCCTGCCACCGCGAGAGCCGCCGCCACGACGGCGAGCAGCGCAATTGCGCGATGCCTCATTCTCTTTTCCCCCTTTTTCGTTGAACCCGAAGCGCCACACTGCGTCCTCGGAACGCGCGAGAGCATAGAGGAACGAGAAGCTCAGCTCAGCGCTCGACGCGCGAGCCGCCGACGGTCGCCTCGCTCCCGTCGTCGTAGCGAACCCAGGCCTTGCCCTTGCCGTCGTAGTCGGGCGACCAGACGATGAGGGTCGCGTCGCGGCCGCCGACCCGCACGCGCTCGGTTCCTTCGCGCTCGGCTCCGCTCCAGACGCGGACGAACGGGTTCGACTCGCGCTCGCGACCGATCGTCGTCTCGTCGGTGTGTCCCGGCAGGACGCGCGTCGAATCCGGCAAGGCAAGAAGAACGTCCATCACGGAGCGCCGCACCGCGTCCACGTCGCCGCCGCCGACGGCGTCCAGGAACAGCGTGTCACCGGTCGCGACCAGCTCGTCGTTGATCACGAACGCGAGCCCGTCGTCGGAGTGCCCCGGCGTTGCCAGACCTCGCACGTGGAGGCCGTCCCAATGCCACTCGCCCGGCTCGGCGACGACGGGAATCGAGTAGCGCTTCACGAGCGCATCCTCGTGCTCGACGTGGTCGCCGTGCGAATGCGTCCGCAGAATCGCGACCGGCCGCGCACCCCATTGCTCCACAGCGTTGACGAGCGGTGCAACCTCAGCACCTGAGTCGACGAAGACGGCAACGCCTCCCTCCCGGTCGGCGATCGCGTACGCGTTCGAGAGCCAGTCGGGATGCATGCTTCTCTGCACGAGCATGGCGCTAGGCTAGTCGCTTGGGTATCCACGAGGAGGACTGATGGCAGGGCTGATGTCACGCACGGCGCTCGTCATAAAGGCGAAGTACTCGAAGCTTCTGAACCGCGCCGAGAATCCGACCGAGACGCTCGACTACTCGTACGAGCAGATGCTCGAGCAGCTCCAGAACGTGAAGCGCGGCGTCGCCGATGTCGTCACCTCGAAGAAGCGGCTCGAGCTCCAGCAGCAAAAGCTCGAGCAGAACGTCGTCAAGCTCGAGACGCAGGCGCGGCAGGCGGTCGCGGCCAACCGCGAGGATCTGGCCCGGCAGGCTCTCGAGCGCAAGGCGGTCGCGCAGCAGCAGCTGCAGAGCATGGACGGGCAGGTCACGCAGCTCGAGGACCAGCAGGAGAAGCTCGTCGCCGCCCAGCAGCAGCTCGAGACCCGCATCGAGTCCTTCCGCTCGCAGAAGGAAGTCCTCAAGGCGCAGTACTCCGCGGCCGAGGCGCAGGTGAAGGTCGGCGAGGCGGCAACCGGGATCGGCCAGCACATGAACGACACCGGCCTCGCCATCCAACGCGCGAAGGACAAGACCGAGGAGATGCAGGCGCGCGCGTCCGCGATCGACGAGCTCACGTCGAGTGGCGCGCTCGAGGACTTCACCACGGGAGACCAGACGCAGCTCGACCGGGAGCTGGCGCAGATCTCGTCCAGCTCGCAGGTCGACGACGAGCT
>DASSLB010000301.1:0-2314 GCA_035689945.1 Gaiellaceae bacterium
CCCGTCATCTCGTGGCAGGAAGGTCACGGCGAGCCGGCGCCGCCGCGCATCCGCCCCTGGGGCGACGCGTAGCTGCGAAATTGCGCCCGCAGTGGAAGGATTAGCCGACTAACTCCGACGCCCAGGGAGGCGACCATGGCAAGCACGACCCTCGACGAGTCCACGATCCCGATCATCCGCGGCCGGTTCACGGGCGATCTCCTGGAGCCCGGCGACGACGGGTACGACGAGGCGCGCACGGTCTTCAACGCGATGATCGACCGCCGCCCGCGCCTGATCGTCCGTTGCTCAGGTGCCGCCGACGTGGTCGCGGGGATCCTGCTCGCGCGCGAGACGGGCCTGCCGCTCGCCATCAAGGGCGGCGGTCACGGTGTCAACGGGCACGCCGTCTGCGACGACGGGATCATGCTCGACCTCTCACCGATGAAGCGGATCGACGTCGACCCCGAGGCGCGCGTCGTGCGCGCCCAGGCAGGCGTGACCTGGGGAGAGTTCGACGCCGCCACGCAGGCGCACGGGCTCGCGACGACGGGCGGCCGCATCACGACGACGGGCATCGCGGGTCTCACGCTCGGCGCGGGCAGCGGCTGGCTCGAGCGGATGTACGGCTTCACGGCGCACAACCTGCTCGCCGCCGAAATCGTCACGGCCGACGGACGTGTGGTGCGCGCGAGCGAGGACGAGAACCAGGAGCTCCTGTGGGGGCTGCGCGGCGGTGGCGGGAACTTCGGCGTCGTCACCCAGTTCGAGTACCGCCTCCACGAGGTCGGCCCGATGGTCACCGGCGGAATGGTGCTCTGGCCGTTGGAGCAGGCCGGTGAGGTGGTTCGGTTCTACCGCGACTGGATCCAGACCGCGCCCGATGAGGTCGGCGGCGGAGCGGCGGTCGTCGTGGCTCCGCCGGAAGAGTTCGTCCCGGAAGAGCTGCAGGGAAAGCCCGTGATCGCCGTCATCCCGATCGCGTTCGGGGATCCCGAGCTGCTGCGTCCGATCCGCGAGTTCGGGTCGCCGTTCGCGGACCTCGTGGGGCCGATGCCGTACGTCGCGGTGCAGACGCTGATCGACGCCCCCAACCAGCCGGGGAACCTCAACTACTGGAAGGCCGAAGCGGTCGAGGAGCTCAGCGACGAGCTCATCGATCTCGTCGTCGCCCACGGGGCGACGATCGGCTCGCCCTTCAGTGCCTGCTTCTTCCAGCCGCTCGGGGGCGCTCTCGATCGCCAAGACCCGAACGCCTCGGCGATCAACCCCCGCCCGGGGAAGTGGATCCTGCATGCGATCGGCGTCTGGGCGACCGACGCGGAGTCCGAGTCGGAGATGGCCTGGGTCCGTAAGTGGGGCGAGCTCACGGAGCCGTACACCGGCGCGGGCGCCCCGCTGACGTTCAGCGCCGACACGGGTGACGACCGCGTGCGCGCGACGTTCGGCCCGGAGAAGTACGCGCGTCTCGTCGCGCTGAAGGACGAGTACGACCCCGAGAACCTCTTCCGCCTCAACCAGAACATCAAGCCGAGCTAGGACGCGTGAGCTGGCCGCGCGAATGAGTTGGCCCAAGGACGAGGCGAAGCTCGAGCGCGTTCGCGCGTTGATGGCGGAGGAGGAGCTCGACGCTCTCGTCGTCCGCGCGCCCGACAACGTCCTGTACCTCACGAACTTCTGGGGGATGAAGGGGTACGACGCCTGCGTCTTCCCGCGCGAGGGCGAGCCGGTGCTGATCACGATCGAGGCGTCTGAGGAGGATGCGGCGCGCACCTCGTGGACGGAGGACGTGAGGCTGATCCGCGGCTACGACCCCGAGGATCCGCGGCCGCCGATTGCCCGCACGCTTGACGCGGCCGTCCCCGCGGCCCGCGACTACGAACGCGTCGGTCTCGAGCTGTCGCTCGGCACGCAGGCGTCGGACAGGATGGTCGGCGAGCCCACGACGTTCACGGCAGCGTGGTTCGACTCGTTCCCCGGGGCCGCCGACGCGACTTCGCTCCTCGTGCGCGCCCGCTCGCTGAAGACGGAGCAGGAGATCGAACGGCTGCGGCTCGCCAACGAGATCGCGGCGGCCGCGATGGAGCACATCCGCGACCGGCTCCGCCCCGGGATGAAGGAGGCCGAGGCTGCGGCGCTGTGGCAGGGCTTCGTTCATGGCAAAGGCACCGGCTGGCAGGGCAAGGTCGATCTCGCGCTTCCGTTCTCGCTCGTCTGGGCAGGCCGCGAGATCAAGACGTTCACGGCCACGGGCGACAAGCCCGTCGTCGAGGGCGAGCCGGTCCTGTTCGAGATCTGGGTCTGCGCCGACGGCTACTGGTCCGACCACACGAAG
>DASSLB010000302.1:0-4025 GCA_035689945.1 Gaiellaceae bacterium
CCGGGCACGGGCGTGCAGCACTTGGCGAGCCGGACGAGCACGTCCTCGACGCCGATCACGTTGATGCCGTAGCTGTCGCTGCCGGCCGCCTCCCGGGCCCGCGGCTTCTTGACGGGCACCTGCTCCTCGGCGACCTCCGCGACCTTGAGCTGCTGGAGCACCTTGTCGACGATCTTCGACGCCGTCAGCTTCCCCGAGCCGAGCGCGAGGTAGAAGTCCTCGGCCTTCTTGTAGCCGGACTCGCGAATCACGCCGGCGAGGACGGCCGAGCCGGCGAGCTTCTTGTACGGAAGGTTCTGCGCCTTGAGCGAGTTCTCGAGCGCCTCTCGGCCCTTCGCCTCGAGATCCTCCTTCTGCTCGCGGGAGAAGAACTGGCGGATCTTGTTGCGCGCGCGCGAAGAGGCGACGAGCGACAACCAGTCGCGGGACGGGCCGCGCTGCGCGGACTTGCCCGTGAGAATCTCGACGCGGTCGCCGCTGCGCAGGCGGTAGTGGAGCGGAACGATCCGCCCGTTCACTTTCGCGCCAACGGTGCGGTGGCCCACGTCGGTATGGACGGCGTAGGCGAAGTCGATCGGCGTCGCGCCCGCCGGCAGCGTCTTCACCTCGCCCTTCGGCGTGAAGACGAACACCTCCTCGTCGAAGAGGTCGGTGCGAAAGCTCTTGACGAACTCGCGCGCGTCGGCCTCGTCGGCGTTGATGTCCATGACCTGCCGGACCCACGCGTTCCACTGCTCGTCCGCATGCTTCTTCGACCGGCGGCCGTCGACGGTGTACGCCCAGTGTGCCGCGACGCCCAGCCAGGCGCTGTCGTTCATCTCCCGCGTTCGCACCTGGATCTCGAGCGGACGGCCCTCTGGACCGATCACCGTCGTGTGGAGCGAGCGGTAGCCGTTGAACTTCGGCATGGCGATGTAGTCCTTGAATCGGCCGGGCATCGGCTTCCAGAGGGAGTGGATGAGGCCGAGGGCGCCGTAGCAGTCCCGCGTGCCCTCCTCGCCCTCGCGCTCGACGATCACGCGCATCGCTGTGAGGTCGTAGATCTCGTTGAACTCGCGGCCCTTGCGGGCCATCTTGTCGTAGATCGAGTAGAAGTGCTTCGCGCGGCCGGCGATCTCCACCGGGATGTCAACCTTGTCGAGCTCGCGCCGGAGGACGTCTGCGGCTTCGGCGACGTGCCCTTCGCGGTCGGCCCGCCGCTCGGCGACCATAGTCTTGATCTCCTCGTACTTGCGCGGATGCAATATCTGGAACGCGAGGTCCTCGAGCTCCCACTTGAGGGCATGGATGCCGAGCCGGTGCGCCAGCGGTGCGTAGACCTCGAGCGCCTCCTTCGACTTCTGGACCTGCTTCTGCTTGCCGAGGTATTCGATCGTGCGGAGGTTGTGGAGGCGGTCGGCGAGCTTGACGAGGATGACGCGCACGTCCTCGGCCATCGCCACGACCATCTTGCGGTAGTTCTCCGCCTCGGCCTGCTCACGAGTCTGGAACTGGACGCGGGTCAGCTTCGTGACGCCGTCGACGAGCGCGGCGATCTCCTCGCCGAACTCCTCGCGCACGGCGGCGAGCTCGACGTCGGTGTCCTCGACGACGTCGTGCAGAAGGGCGGCGGCGATCGTCTGCTCGTCGAGGCGCAGGCCGGCGCAGATCGAAGCTACTCCGACGGGATGCGTGATGAACGGCTCCCCCGAGCGGCGCTGCTGCCCTTCGTGCGCCGCCGCAGCGAACCGGAAGGCCCGGGCGACAAGCTCTGCGTCGACGTCCGCACGCTGCGCGGCGAGCTCGGCGAGCAGGCCCTCGAGGAGCTCTTCGTGCCTTTCACCTGCTTCGAGGGTCGTCACTTCCGCAGTGTACTCCCGGGTTTGAGGGTCAACCTTTGCGGGAGGAACGGTCGATATATGAGCGAAGTGACGCGTCCCATGGCACGTTTCTTGCTCCTCAGACGGCGGCGCCGCAACGTCCTCCGCCTCGCGCGCGCGCTCGCCATTTCGCTACACGGGCGCTAGGCAGCGCGCGCCAGCGGCTCCGCTACGAGCAAGGCCCGGAAGCGGGCCGATTCGAGGAGGTCCCTGCGGATGCCGTCCTCCAACCCAAGCTCGCCGAAGATCGCAGCCGCCTCCGGATCCCGGGCCGCCGCAGCCTTGCGCCACTCGCCTGCCAGCCACGCGCGCAACTCGAGATAGCGGGAAGCGGTCGGGAACACGCGGCGCACGACGAGCTGCGGTGCGACCGTGCCGTTCCAGCGGTTCTCTTCGAGCCGGAAGGCGACGTCGTAGAGCGCGTTTGGACGCAGCGCGTCGAGCCGCGACCCCTGGCCAAAGGCGATCGCGCTGCCGCCGTCTCGACCGTCCCGGCGGATGCGAAAGCGCAGATGCTTGCCCTCGCCGACGGTCGCAAGCTCAGCCAGACCGCAGGCTGGAGCGAGGAGCGTCGGGGCGGGGTTTCCCAGCCCGAACGGCGCGAGTCTCGCGAGCTCGGCGCAAAGGTCGAGCGAGAGCTCGGAACCACGTGCGACCACTGCGTCGATCGCCGTGACGGGCTCGAGATCTTCCTCGTCGAGTGTCGCGGCAGCCTGCGCGGCAAACGCCTCCGCGAACGCTTCGACGTTTTCCTCCGCGATCGACAGCCCCGCCGCCGCGCGGTGACCGCCCCAGCGCCCGAGCAACCCGGCGCACGCGCCGAGTGCGCCGTGCAGGTCGAAGGCCGGGATCGACCTTCCCGATCCTTTCCAGTCGCCCTCGGTACCCGAGATGAGCACGACCGGACGGTGGTAGCGCTCAACGAGACGCGAGGCAACGATCCCGATCACGCCCTCGTGCCAATCCGCCCCCGCGACGGCATAGCCGCGTCGCGAGCGGTGCTCGGGCGGCCAGGCCTCGACCTGCGCCACTGCCTCGCGGAGGATTCGCCCCTCGATCGCCTGTCGCTCTCGGTTGAGCTCCTCGAGCGAATCGGCGAGTCGGCGCGCTTCCGCTTCGTCTTGGGTGAGCAAGAGCTCGAGCGCCTCGCGTGGGTGCCCGAGCCGCCCGGCCGCGTTCAGGCGCGGAGCGAGACGGAAGCCGACAGCGCCGGCGTCTACGGCGGCGGGATCGACGCCCGCGCTCTGCATGAGCGCGCGGAGACCGGGCTTGGCCGTACGCGCGAGAGCGCGGAGCCCGGCGATCGCGAGGGAGCGGTTCTCGTCGACCAACGGGACAACGTCGGCGATCGTCGCGAGTGCCACGAGGTCGAGGTGCCGCCGCGGAACGTCGGAGTCGATCCCGAAGAGAGCCTGGCCGAGCTTGTACACGACACCGGTGCCGCACAGCTCGGGAAACGGGTACTCGGAGGGACGCGTCGCGACGATGGGACAGTCCGGCAGCGTCTCCCCCGGCCTGTGATGGTCGGTAACGACGACGTCGAGGCCGCGTTCGGCTGCCTCCGCCGCCTCGGCAACGGCCGTGATCCCGCAGTCGACGGTGAGCACGAGACCGCACCCCTCGTCGGCAAGGCGGGCGAGCGTCTCACGGCTAACGCCGTAGCCCTCGTCAAAGCGGCTGGGCAGGTGCCAGGCGACCTCGGCGCCCAATTCCCGCAGGAGGAGGACTGCGAGCGTGGTGGCTGCGATTCCGTCGACGTCGTAGTCGCCGTGGACGCAGATGCGGCGGCGCTGTTCTACGGCCGTGCGAATGTGCGCGCACGCGGTCTCCATGTCGCCGAGGAGGAATGGGTCGTGCGGCGGGTGTTCACCATCGAGGAAGCGCCGCGCGTCGGCCGGATCGGCGTAGCCGCGACGGACGAGGACCGCGGCCGTCAGCTCGGAGATCTCGAGCGTGCGGACGAGTTCCGCCTGAGCTTCGGGCGGGCAGTCGGAGAGCGTCCAGGTGCCTTCGTGCATCTGCAGCCAAGCTACGGGGGCGGGCGGACGGAATCGGCTCCCGGGCCTGGCCGAAAGCGACAGGCGGATTCGACTCGGCAACCCTTTGCGACCGAGCCACGACCCTCGCGTCACGGGTGAAGCGGCACGCTTCACCCGTCCCCGGGGG
>DASSLB010000303.1:0-3804 GCA_035689945.1 Gaiellaceae bacterium
GACCGCGAGGAGGATCGGAAGAGCGAGGCGCGCGCGCATCGGCGCGAACTACGACTTCGGCGCGCCGACTCCTCTCTTGCTCAGTGCCCGACGAAGCGCGGCGGGCGCTTCTCGGCGAAGGCGGCGAGCCCCTCCTTCGCATCTTCGCTCGCAAAGAGCTCGCCGAACTGCTCGGCCTCTTGTTCGAGCGCGACCGGCGAGAGGTTGAGGAGCCTCTTGGCGACGCGCAGCGCGACCGGGCTCTTGGCGGCGAGCTTGCCGGCTACTCCGAGGGCGTGATCGAGGACGGGGTCGGCGATTGCGTTCACGAGCCCGATCCGCAGCGCCTCCTCGGCGTCGACCGGTCGACCGGTGAGGATCAGCTCCTTTGCGACGCCGAGCCCGCAAACGCGCGCGAGCCGCTGCGTGCCGCCCCAGCCGGGGACGATGCCGAGGTCGATCTCGGGCTGGCCGAGCCGCGCTTTGCTCGACGCGTAGCGGAGGTCGCAGCCGAGTGCGAGCTCGCACCCGCCGCCGAGCGCGAAGCCGTTGATTGCCGCGATCGTCGGTTTGGGCATCTCCTCGAGCAGCCGCGCCGCCTCGTGGCCGAGGCCGCCCCACTCCTTCGCCTCCGCCGGGCCGAGGCCGGCCATGTACTTGATGTCCGCGCCGGCGACGAACGCGCGCTCCCCAGCGCCGGTGAGGACGACGACGTGCGCCGACTCGTCCTCGGCGAGCTCGCGTAGGCAGTCGCGGAGCTCGGTCAGCGTCTCGACGTTGAGCGCGTTGAGCGCCTCCTGCCGGTCGATCGTGACGACGGCGATCGCGTCCTGGCGGTCGACGAGGACGCTCACTTCGGGGCCCCCGGAAAGTGCGAAGCACTTTCTGGGGTCTTCATGCGGCGACGGCGCCCTTCACGAAGTCGACGATCTCGGTCGTCGGCGCGCCCGGGCCGAAGACGCCGGCGACGCCGAGCTTGCGCAGCTCCTCTGCGTCGTCGTCGGGGATCGTCCCGCCGACCACCACGACGACGTCCTCGACGCCGTTCTCGCGCAGGAGCTCGAGGATCCGCGGCACGAGCGTCATGTGCGCGCCGGAGAGGATCGAGATACCGACCGCGTCTGCGTCTTCCTGGATCGCGGTCTCGACGATCTGCTCGGGCGTCTGGTGAAGGCCGGTGTAGATGACCTCCATACCGGCGTCGCGGAGCGCGCGCGCGATGATCTTGGCGCCGCGATCGTGCCCGTCGAGGCCCGGCTTCGCGACGACGACGCGGATCTTCCCTGCCATCGCGCCGGAGCCTAGCGCCTAGTGCTTGAACAGCCCACCGACTGCCCATACGTCGGTCGGCGAAATCTCCGCCACCGCGCCGAGCCCCCGTCTGCTGTTGAGCTTCGTCGCGAGGCTCCACAGATGACCGTTCCAGTGCATGATGCGGCCTGGGGCCGCGTAGAAGCCCGAGCCTGCCGCCGCCCACGCGTCGTTCGCCGCGAGGGCGGACACGCCGGCGAGACGAGGCCCGTTGACGCGCACGACGCTCCAGCGCCCACCGTTCCAGCGCACAGCGAGGGCGTGCTGCGCGTTGTGCCGATTGATGCCCCCGACCACCCACGCGCCTGTCGCAGAGGGTGCTGCCACGCCGTCCAGGGAGCTCACGTGCTTCGCAACGAGGTCGGGGCTCGGGACGATCTTCCAGCTGTTTCCGTTCCAGTGGAGCACGAGCGCGCGGTCTCCCCGGACGCCGTTCGCCCAGAGGTAGTACTGCCCGACCGCCCAGACGTCGTGCGAGGAGCTGCCGGCGACGGCGGAGAGGATGTTCTGGACGGAGCTCGAGGGCATCGAGGACGGTGCTGGATTCGGGCTCGTAATCTGCTTCCACTTCGTACCATTCCAGTGGAGCGTGAGCGCGAGGCGCTCGTAGCCGCCCGACGTGGAGACGCTGGCGTCGCCGACAGCCCAGACGTCGTTCGCCGAGAGCGCGGCGATCCCGTAGAGCTCGGAGCGAGACACCGTGAAGGGGACGAGCTGCCAGCGGCTGCCGTTCCAGTGGTCGATGATCCCGTGCTCGGGCGCGTGCGCCGGCGAGACGTTGCCGACGGCCCAGATGTCATCGGAGGAGACGGCCGAGGCGCCCCAGAACCCGGGAGCGGCGGAATCTCGCGGCGTCGGCAACTTCACGCGGTGCCACGACGTCCCGTCCCAGTGCAGTGCGACGCGGGAGACTCCGAAGGCCCAGACATCCGTCGCCGAGGGCGCCACCACGGCATCGAGCCCGTACTGGATGGACGGCACCGCGACCTGGGTCCACGACGTCCCGTCGAAGTGCTCGACGAGAGGGCCCGTCGTGAGAGACCGCGCCGACGCCGAGCCACCGAGCGCCGAACCAAGAAGCAACACTGCAAAGAAGGCCACTGCACGGATGAGACGCGGCGTGTTCATGGCTCGGACGGTACTCCCGCCCGCCAACGAGCCTCTAACGCCGGCCGGCTAGAAGACCGGCGTCTCGCGCCACGTGCCCCACACCTCGCGCAGCGCATCGCACATCTCGCCCATGGTCACGTAGGCACGCGCGCCGTCGAGGATCGGCCCCATGAGGTTGCGACCTTCGTGGGACGCGTCCTCCTTCAGCCGCCCGAGCGCCGCCTCCGCAGCGGCCGAGTCGCGCTGCGCACGCACTGCCTGCACGCGCTCGATCTGCTTCCGCTCGAGCGCCGGGTCGATGCGGAGGATGTCGATCGGCTGCTCTTCCTCCAGCTCATACCGATTGACGCCGACGACGATCCGTTCGCCGCGCTCGACTTCGGACTGGTAGCGGAAGCTCGCCTCCGCGATCTCGCGCTGCTGGAAGTTCTGCTCGATCGCCGGGATCACGCCGCCGAGCTCCTCGATGCGCTCGAAGTAGTCGTAGGCCTGCCGCTCGAGCTCGTTCGTGAGCTGCTCGACGTAGTAGGAGCCGCCGAGTGGATCGATCGTGTTCACGACGCCTGTCTCGTGCGCGATCACCTGCTGCGTGCGGAGCGCGAGACGGACCGCGTGCTCGGTCGGCAGCGCGAGCGCCTCGTCGAAGGAGTTGGTGTGCAGTGACTGCGTCCCGCCGAGTACGGCGGCGAGGGCCTCGATCGCCGTGCGGATCAGGTTCACCTCCGGCTGCTGCGCCGTCAGCGACACGCCCGCGGTCTGAGTGTGGAAGCGCATCAGCCACGAGCGCGGATCCTGCGCGCCGTACTTCTCGCGCATCTGCCGCGCCCAGATGCGGCGCGCGGCGCGGTACTTGGCGATCTCCTCGAAGAAGTCGAGGTGCGCGTTGAAGAAGAAGGAAAGCCGCGGCGCAAACGAATCGACGTCGAGACCGCGCTCGAGACACGCCTCGACGAGAGCGAAGCCGTTGGAGAGGGTGAACGCGAGCTCTTGCGCCGCGTTCGAGCCCGCTTCGCGGATGTGGTAGCCGGAGATCGAGACCGGGTGCATGAGCGGCATCCGCTCGGAGCACCACTCGACCATGTCCACGACGAGCCGCATCGACGGCAGCGGCGGGAAGATCCACTCCTTCTGCGCGATGTACTCCTTGAGGATGTCCGTCTGGACGGTGCCGCGCATGCGGTCGAGCGGGACACCCTGCTCCTCCCCCACGGCGGCGTAGAACGCGAGAAGCATCGCCGCCGGTGCGTTGATCGTCATCGAGGTCGAGACCTCGCCGAGCGGGATGCCGTCGAAGAGCGTCTCCATGTCGGCGAGCGAGTCGATCGCCACGCCCTCGCGCCCGACTTCGCCGAGCGAGCGCGGATGGTCGGAGTCGTAGCCCATCAGCGTCGGCATGTCGAAGGC
>DASSLB010000304.1:0-4418 GCA_035689945.1 Gaiellaceae bacterium
AAGGCGCCGATCGCGTACCCGGCGGGGCGGTCTGGGCGTTGGATAGCTAGGGGTTACTCGCGATCCCAAGCGGCGACGCGGTATCGCGGCGAGCGGCCTCCCCAACGCGGGAGGTCACGCACATCATCTCGTTCAACGAAAGGAAGAGCTATGCCGAAAGTCGAGCAATCCATCGAAATCAAGGTTCCCGTTAGGGCGGCGTACGACCAGTGGACCCGGTTCGAGGAGTTTCCGAACTTCATGAACGGAGTCGAGGAGGTGCGCCAACTCGACGACACGCATCTGCACTGGGTGGCCGAGATCGGTGGCACGCGCGAGGAGTGGGACGCCGAGATCACCGAACAGCATCCCGACGAGCGGATCGCGTGGAAGGCAATCGGCGGCAAGAACAACGCCGGTGTGGTGACTTTCCATGGCTTGGACGATCACCGATGCGAAATCATGCTCCGGCTCGACTGGGAATCAGAGGGCATGATCGAAAAGCTGGGCAGCGCGATCGGCCAGGACGACCGCCAGGTCAAGAGCGACCTGCAACGGTTCAAGGAATTCGTCGAGAGTCGCGGCTCCGAGACGGACGGTTGGCGCGGCCAGGTCGAGCAAGGCGTACGACGCTAATCGTCAAAGGATGGGACGGGCGCGCTCGTGAGGGCGCGGTGATTGCGCATGCCGGCAAGTCGCTTGGTGAGGGCCTGCCGGCCCTGCGGCGAGCGCTTAGGGCCGAAGGCGTGAGCGCCCCGGGGCGCTTGACCACCTTCGTTGAGGCCCCCTCCCACCAGAGTTGTGTGGCGCCTGTGCTGCAACGGTTACGAGGCCAGGGTGGTCACGAGGTGGCCGATCGCGTAGCCGACACCGGCGCTCACCGAGCCGACGATGAGCACCTGCAGCCCCGATCGGAGGAGCGAGAGGCGGGTGATGCGGCCCTTCGCGACGCCGACTGCAAATAGCGCGACCAGCGTGCAGGCGAGGCTGATCACCAGTGCGAGGTGGAGCGAGAAGAAGAAGTAGGGCCAGAGCGGCACGATCGCGGCTCCGAGGTAGGTGGCCCCGACGACGATTGCGTCGCCGAGCGCCGCCCCACCCGTGTCGGGTGAGAGCCCGAGCTCCTTCTGCACCTTGGTGCGCAGAAAGACGTTCGGGTTCGTCGCGAGCCCCCGCGCGACCGACTCGGCCTGTTCTCGCGGCAGACCCTCGCGTTCGAGCACGACGGCAAGCTCGGCTGTCTCGCGCTCCGGGAACTCCTCGATCTCCTGGCCTTCGGAGGCGATCTCGGATCGGTAGAGCTGCTCTTCCGCCTGGCTCGCCAGATAGGAGCCGCCGCCCATCGAGATCGCACCGGCAACCGCCTCGGCGAGACCGGCGACCACGATCAACGAACGGGCCGGGTGCGCGGCTGCCATGCCGGTGACGACCCCGAGCGGAACAAGCAGACCGTCCTGGGTGCCAAGCACGAATTCGCGGATCCGAGAAAGCCGCCCGATTCGCGCCGCCTCGCCGAGCGAATGCTCGGCGATATGCCTCTCCGCCTCCCTACGCGCGCCGTGATCGATCCGGGACACCGGAGCCGATCATGCCTCAAGGGCAGACCAAGCTGGTCGGCACGGCAGATGACGGCGTGTCTCGGGTTGGACGTCCGCGGGCGGTGTACTCAGACGATCGGCGGCCGGCGGCCGTCGGCGCTTGCGGCGAGGGAGGGCTCCCAGCCGCAGACGGTGCAGGCGTGCTGAAGGGCGGATAGCGCGAAGGCGAGCGCGGTCTCGTGCGGGTTCTCGGCTGAGCGGACGTCGTCCCAGTCGAGGATGTACTCGCTGAGCGTCGTGTCCCAGCGTGCGGCAGCGGGCGAGAGCGTCGCCTCGGCGAACCCCGGCGGCGCGGGATGCGCGTAGGCGTAGAAGGCGGGCCGTGGGTGGCGCTGGTCGCCCGGCCACCAGCCGACCGCGACCTCTTCGGAGTCCATCGCGTTGCGGGTGATGAAGTCGTCGGCGGGCGGAGCGGCGTCGTTTCCCGAGAAGAGGCTGACGGCGAGGTCGAACGACCCCCACCAGGCGTTGACGGGCGTCGCGCGTCCGCGGTAAGGGGCGCGCAGCGCCGCGAGCACGAGTGCCGCCCGGGTCGCCGCGGCGAAGTAGCGTGCGATCGCCGCGGAGTCGTAGGTTGCGTGTTCCTCGTCCTTGTCGAGCGGTGTCTGCCACGGCGTCTCCTGCGGCGTGAAGTCGATCTCGACTGCGCCGACGAGCGACCGCACTTCCGCCACCAGCTCACGGGTGACGGTGCCGACCGAGCGGTCGGGAGCGAGTGGCACCCGTGCGCTCCGACCGTCGCTGTGTCGGGCGACCGCTTCGTGGGAGCAGAGGTCGAGCTCGAGTGCGAGCGCGCCGGAGCCGTTGGGGGCGGGCAGCGGCTGCTGCGTCTCCCAGCCGCGCACGCCGAGTCGGAGCGCTGCGTGCTGGAGTTGCGGTTCGGGCGGGGCGAGCTTGGCCGCGAGCTTGCCGAGCAGCTGGGTATGTGCATGCAGCGTGTCGCACGTGTCACTCCACTTCTCGTACGGAAGCGCTGGCCACACCGGTGAACGGCTCATTTAGGTCGGAGGACGAACATCAGCTCGTCGAGGTAGCACCAGCTCCACTCCTCGCCCGGTTCGATCGAGCGGGCGATTGGGTGTCCGTCCTCGGCGGCGTGCCGCCTGGCGAGGCGGTTGGGTGAGGAGTCGCAGCAGCCGACCTTGCCGCAGGTCTGGCACGTGCGTAGGTGCACCCGGCCGCTGCCGATCTTCAGGCACTCCTCACAGCCGGCCACCTCGCCGGGCGGCTCGAGGATCGCGACTTGTTCCAGATGCGAGCAGGCGACGTCGGCGGTCACGCGGCCGCGGGCGCGTCGGGGCTGCTGCAGACGGCCGCGATGTCGGCGACGACCCTGACCTCGTCGCCGACGAGGACGCCGCCGGTCTCGAGCGCCTGCTGCCAGCGCAGCCCGAATTCGCCGCGGCTTAGCGTGCTGCGCGCCTCCAATCCGACTCGATCCTGGCCCTCAGGGCCCGGCGTGACGCCGTGCACGGTGACCTCGAACCGGACCGGGTGCGTCTCGCCGTGCATCGTCAGCTGGCCCTCGACGCGGTAGTTGCCCTTCTCGAGATGCTGGATGGCGGTCGATACAAAGGAGATGTCCGGGTGATGCTCGACGTCGAAGAAGTCGGCCGAGCGGAGGTGGTCGTCGCGCCGGGGCTCGTTGGTGTCGATCGACGCCGCCTTGACCGTGCCCTGCACCTTCGACTGGTGGTAGTCGGGCGCTGCCTCGATCGTGCCCTCGACCTCGCCGAAGCGGCCGCGCACCGTCGAGATCATCATGTGCTTGATCCGGAACTCCACCGAGGAGTGCGCAGGATCGACCGTCCAGATACCGGTCGGAACGCGGACGATGCCACGTTCCGTATCGAGCTCAGTTGCCATTCGAGTACCTCGCCTTCGCCGTCGGATTCGCCAACACCTGGCCTACCCGACGATGAACGAGGCTAAGCTCGTCCGCAGGCACGACTACAGGAGAAACGGTGGACGACGATCAGATTCACGGCCGGATCGAGCAACTTGTCTCCGAGGAGCACGAGCTCTGGCAGCGCGAGGCCGAAGGAAGCGCCGGCGAGGACGAACGGCGTCGACTCGAATCGCTGCAGGTCTCGCTCGACCAGTGCTGGGACCTGCTGCGCCAGCGGCGCGCGCTACGCGAATCGGGCCTCGACAGCGAGGCTGCCCGCGTCCGCGACCCGGACGTCGTCGAAGGCTACGAGCAGTAACCATGCCAACGAGCCGGTTGAGCCGAGCTCGGGCGAGGCTCCGCGCGGGCCCTGGAACGCGCCCTCGGCTGATTCGGTTCTCGTACCTGATCAGGGTTCATTCCTGAACACTGGGCCAGACGAGCGCCCGTGCGGATTGCATCGTCGCGATGCTGTCCGCGAGTGATGCGACAAGCCGCAGTCGAGGCGGAGCCGCACAAGTTCCAGCTGCCGAGCCAGAGCGACAGAGCGGATCCTCGGCTGCACGATCTACCGCTCGACTACCTCTCTGGCAGCCAACTGGATCGGTAGGGGTTGCCGAACCCAGCGAACCCGCTGGAGCAAAGGAATCGCCTGCAGTCGCATATCGTCTGGCCAAGGCTGTGGAGGAGGTTGACCCGGAGTGCAGATCGCGCTCGCGCTTTTGCTCACGATTGTCTCGACCTGCGCCTTCGACCTCGGCTATCTGTTCCAGCACGAAGTCGCGGCAAGCGTGCCCCGGCTCTCGCTTCGCCGGCCTATTGCTTCTGCGCGCTCGCTGCTCGTCGAGCCGCGGTGGCTTATCGGTTCCGGCATCCAGGTGGGCGGATTCGTCCTTTACGTTGTCGCGCTCGCGCTCGCACCACTTTCGCTCGTGCAGGCCACCGCCGCGGGC
>DASSLB010000305.1:0-3692 GCA_035689945.1 Gaiellaceae bacterium
TTCGCTTGCTATCAAGCCTCAGGAGCTGAGGTGAAGGACCGGCACCATCGCCTCTGTAGGTTCCGAGCAGTGCGCCCATGTTCTGAGATGCTCTGGCGGTGAGAGCTGTCGTCTTCACCGGCCCTGGTGGGCCCGAGGTAATGCGGCTGGAGGAGCGCGCGGATCCGGTGCCGGGGGACGAGGAGGTCATGATCGCCGCGCGCTTCGCCGCACTTAACGGCGCCGATCTCGCTCAGCGAGCCGGGAACTACCCCGCGCCGCCAGGTGCTCCTCAGGACGTGCCCGGGCTCGAGGTTGCTGGTGTCGTCGCGGCGGTAGGACGGTGTGTGCGGGAGTTCGGCGTGGGCGAGCACGTCTTCGGTCTCGTCGGCGGCGGTGGGCTGGCCGACCGCGTCGTGGCTCATGCCCGGCACGTCGTTCGAGTCCCGGATGCTCTTTCGGCCGAAGAGGCTGCCGCCGTGCCGGAGGCGTTCATCACCGTTCATGACGCAATCGTCACGCAAGCAGGGCTCGGTCTGGGCGACGTGCTGCTCGTCAACGGCGCCAACGGGGGCCTCGGTACTGCTGCCGTTCAGGTGGGTGTGACGGCCGGCGCGCGGGTGTTCGCATCCGCCCGTTCAGGGCTGGAGCAGCTTGCTGAGCTCGGCGCGGAGCCGTCACTGCCGGAAGAGGCATTCGAGCGTGTCAAGGCGGCGGGCGGGGCGGATGTCGTGCTAGAGCTCGTCGGCGCGCCGAACATCCCGGCCGATGTCGAGGCCTTGGCCCAGCTCGGGCGCATCGCCGTAGTCGGCACCGGAGCTGGAGCGGACGCGTCGTTGCTCCTGCGTCCATTGATGGCCCGGCGAGCGCGGATTTTCGGGACCGTGCTCCGTGCGCGTTCGCTCGAGGAGAAGGCGCTGGCAGTGCAGGCGTTCGCGCACGATGTCGTTCCTCACCTCGCGACGAGGCGCATCCGGGCGCTTGTCGATCGCACCTTCCCTGCCGAGGACGCCGTGGCCGCCTTCGATGCCTTTGCCGGCAGCGGCAAGTTCGGCAAGATCTTGCTGGCATTCTGATGGCACGAGTCGCTTTCATCGCCCACTGCCTCCTGAACCAGAACTCGAAGGTGGAGGGCGGCGCCAAACGTCCGGCCATGTGGGAGCCGGTGCTCGAGCTCTTGGAGGAATACGGGTACGTGATCCGCCAGATGCCGTGCCCGGAGCTCGCGTTCGGCGGCGCCAAGCGCTTCTGGGGCGTGCGGGAGCAGTTCGACACGCCGCTCTACCGCCGCCACTGCAGACGCATAGCGCGGCTCGTCGCTTCCGTGATGGAGCAGCACGTCGGCGCTGGCGACGACGTCGTCGTGATCGGTGTCGACTCCAGCCCGACCATGGGCGTCGACTTCACGCCGTCGGCGCCGCACTGGAGCGGCAAGCCCGACATCGGCGAGGACGACTCCCGCCTTGTCCGGGGCGACGGCATCTACCTCGAGGAGCTGCGCGCCGAGCTCGAGGAGCGCGGCCTGCCGATGCCGCGGATGACCGGGATCCGCCACTGGTTCCCGGACTATGACCCGGAGGAGGAACGGAGCCGGCTCGTGCGACTGCTGACAGGGGCGGCGTGAGCGGCGATCCGCGTGCCCGTCGCGTTGCCGTCGTCGCGGATTCGTTGCTCGACGAGTTGCTGCCCGAGCTTCGCGAGAGGGGATATGGCGTGATCCAGCTGCCCCCGGCGGGGCTTCCAGCAGGGGTGGCGGCGGAATGGCTTGAGCACGTAACGGAGCACGTTCAGGAGTTCGTCCGGACCGGCTACGAGGTCGTCCTGGCCGACGACGGCACACACGCCGATGCTCTGGGCCCGCTCGGGCTGCCCCACTATGCGGGTTCGACTTCGGCGGCGTGACCCGACGGCGGGGAGTCGAGGCGCGAGCAGTGGGGTTGCACATCGAGCCGCTGCGAGTCGCCCTCGTGGGCGCGGGCGGGATCGCAGCCCGGCACCTGGCTGAGCTCTCGCGAAGAGACGACGTCGACGTTGTCGCGGTGTGCGATCGCGACCCTGTGCGTGCGGCGGCGCTGGCGCCTGCAGAGGCGAAGGTGTACGAGCGCGTCGACGATCTCCTCGACGGGGAGCGACCGGACGCCCTCTGGGTATGTACGCCTCCGCTCGCGCACCGCGAGGCCACGGTCGCGGCGCTGGCACGCGGGGTCCATGTCTACCTGGAGAAGCCGATCGCGCGGACGCTCGACGACGCAGACGCGATCCACCGGGCGGCGAGTGGGAGCGACGCGGTTTGCGCGATCGGCTATCAGTGGCGCGCGATCGACATCCTCGACGCTGTTCGCGAGGCGCTCCAAGGGCAGGAGCTGGCGCTGCTCCTCGGACGCAACATCGGCCCGGCCGACCGGCGGCCCTGGTTCCTCGACCGTGCACAAGGAGGTGGGAACCTGCTCGAGCGAGGCAGCCACCAGATCGATCTCGTTCACGCCCTCGGTGCGGAGGTCGGGCACGTTCAGGCGGCTGCTTCGCCGATCGCGCTTGGCCAAGCGGAAGGAGTGCCTGGTGACATCGACGACGCGGTCGTGCTCATCCTCCATCTCGGCAACGGCGGCCTCGCGAACCTGGTCGTGGCCTGGACGCGAGCAGCCCAACCCGGGATCTACGCTCTCGACATCGTCGCCGAGGAGGCGACGTTGACACTCACGCTCGATCCGGAGTTCACGCTTCGCGGTGTGTCGGCAGGCCGGTCCGTCGAGGCCCGGGCGAGCACGGATCCCTTTCGCCGCTCGATCGAGGGCTTCCTCGAGGCGGTGCGCGAGCACGATCCTGCGCGCGTCTTCTGCCGGCCCGAAGACGCCGTGCGTACGCTCGCGGTCGCCCACGCCTGCGAGGTGGCGATGAGTACAGGAGCATCGCTCCCTGTCTAGGGTCGATCGCCCGGGCACATGACGGACTGGCTCGACGCGCTGATCGTTCCCGCCGCGACCCGGCTGCCCGCCCCGTCTGCATATCTCGCACACGTGGACGCAGCAGCGGCCGACCCGACCCTGATCCGCCTGGCCTCGAACGAGAACAGCGACCCGCCGTCGCCGCGTGTGCGGGCGGCGCTGGCGGCAGCGTACGACGAGGCGAACCGCTACCCGCCGACGGGGCCGCCGCTGCGGACGATGCTCGCGGCGCGCCTGGGGGTGACTGACGCGTCCATTCTCATCGGTGCAGGCTCGACCGAGCTCATCGACGCGACACTACGCGCGTTCGTTCGGGCGGGCGACGAGGTCGTCCTGGTCACGCCGTCTTGGCCGGTGTGCCGCGCCCGGCTGACTGCGCTCGAGGCTCGCCTCGTCGACGTGCCGCTCGCAGACGACGGAGACTCGTTCGCGTTCGACGTCGATGCCCTGCTGGCGGCGGTCACGCGCCGCACGAAGGCCATCGTCGTGTGCACGCCGAACAACCCGACGGGAAACTCGCTCGGGCTCGATGACCTGCGTCGTTGCGCAGAGGCGGGACCTCTCCTGCTCGTCGATGCGGCGTACGCCGACTTCGACGGGGAGCACGACGCCTCGCCGCTGGCCTGCGAGAGCCGGCGTGTCATCGTGACACGGACCTTCTCGAAGGCGTACGCGCTGGCGGGTCTACGGCTCGGTTATGCGATCGGCGACGCCGCGCTGCTCGACCGGATCGCGCGGTTCCTCGTTCCCGGCAGCTCGGTGGGAGTG
>DASSLB010000306.1:0-4642 GCA_035689945.1 Gaiellaceae bacterium
CGGGCCAAGCAAGTAACAGACTGTTACAAGGTGAGGCGGGGCGGGTCGAGGTCGAGTGAGCCGTCGGCGACGCGCGACCGCGCGTCTGCAACCTGCGCGAGTACGCCGGCGACGTCGACCCCTCGATGCTGAGGCGCGAACGGCCCGAGACGCCGCGCCGCCTTCTCGAGCTGGCTCGCGGTGGCCACGGGACGACCGCGGCCCGCCTGGTACCACGCGACGGCGACGTGGACGAGCCCCTGGAAGAAGTCGCGCTCGTCGGCCGCCGCCGCGCGCCAGGCGAGCTCGAGCTCTTCGTGCGCCTCGAAGAACCGGCCGGCGCGGATTGCCTCCAGTCCACTCTTGAATGCGGCGTCCGTCACGCTTTAACCTTCTCGTGTGGCGACGATCCTGCTCTGTGGGGTCGATCTCTTCATGCGAGGGAAGCTCGAGGCTCTCTTGCCTGGTCATCGTCTCATCACGGTGGATCACACGGAGGATCCGGAGCTCGTGCTCGCGGACGTCTCGCGCATCGACCCGGAGGAGGTCGCGGACACGTACCCGGACGTTCCGATCGTCGGTTTCACGAACCACACCGACACGTCGGGCCTGCGCGCGGCGCATGCCGCGGGGTTCGACCAGGTTCTCGCCAAGTCGGCTCTCGCGGAGCGGCTCGGAGAGGTCGTGATCGAGCTTTCAGGATCTCCAGAGCCCTGACGGTTGACGGCGCGGCCCGTCGCGACAGCTATCTACAGTAGGCGCCGTGACGTACATCATCGCCGAGCCCTGCATCGACATCAAAGACCGCTCCTGTGTCGACGTTTGTCCCGTCGACTGCATCCACGAGTTCGAGCGGATCCTCATCATCGATCCCGAGGAGTGCATCGACTGCGGTGCCTGCGAGCCCGAGTGTCCCGTCGAGGCGATCTTCCCCGAGGACGCGTTGCCGGACAAGTGGAACGCGTTCGTCGAGATCAACTACGCGTACGAGAAGGGGGCGGAGGTCATCGACGCGCTCACCCAGAAATACGCGGACGAGAACAACGTCCAGAACGAGCCGATCGAATAACCGCTGCGCGTAAGGGGAATGCGCCGGTTGTGAACCCGAAGACCCTCGATCACGTCGCCTACTGGCTCGCCGACCGCGATGCCGTCGCCGATTTCGCCGTGCGGCACCTCGGGATGCACGTGATCGACCGGACGGATGCGTTCACGCTCGTCGGCGCTGACGCGCGCCGGGGGAAGCTGACGCTCTTCGCCGCCGGCGGCCCGCGGCAGCGTGGTGCGCTCGAGCACGTCGCCCTCCGGGTGGGCGACCTCGAGCAGGCGCTGGCCGCGCTGCCAAGTGGGCTCGAGGTCGAGCGCCGGCGCGAGGGCGAGGCGTACTTCGAGCTGGGCGAGGGCGTCGCGCTGGGCATCGTCGAGGCGAAGACCGACCTCGATTACGACCTCGACCACGTCGCGCTGCGCTCGGCAGATCCCGAGGCGACCGCGTCGGAATATGGCTCGCTCGGCTTCCGCGCCGCGCCGGCGGGCCGATCCGGCTGCCCGCGCGTCGAAATGGGTGGAGCGTGGATCGAGTTCCAGCCCGGTGAGCCCGGCGCTCCCGAACGGCCCCTCCTCAACCATCTCGCCGTGCTCGTCGACTCGGCGGACGAGCACGAGGCCGCCGCTCGCGATCTCGGCGTCGAGATCGACAACGTCGTCGACGCGCCGAACACGCTCGCGGTCTTTGTCTGGGGCCCGGAGCGCGTGCGGATCGAGTACGTCGAGCACAAGCCGACGTTCTCGCTCACCTGAGTTGCGCGTCACGGTCGCCGGCGCGGGGATGGCGGGCCTCGTCGCCGCCGCGCGTCTCCGTGAGCTCGGTCACGAGGCGCGCGTGCTCGAGAAGGGCACGCGGGCCGGCGGCTCGATGCTCCTCTCGTCGTGCGTCGTCTGGCGGCATCTGGAGTGGGATCGCTTCCGCGCGGAGTGCCCGGACGGCGACGGGCGACTCCAGAGGCTCATCTGGGAGCGCTTGGACGACGCGCTCGGCTGGCTCGAGTCGCTTGGGGCCGAGCCCGTCTGGCAGGACACCGAGAACCCGCTCACGACCGGCCGTCGCTACGACTCGCAGGCGCTGACACGGCTGCTGGCCGACGCGGCGGGTGCGATCGAGCTCGAGACCCCGCTACCCGAGGACGCCGAGCGCCCCGTGTTCCTGGCGACCGGAGGCTTCGGCGGGCGCCTCGCTCGGGAGCGGGAGCTGCTGCTGCGCGCGAACCCGTGGAGTGAAGGCGACGGCCTCGACTACGCCTTGGCGCGCGGCGGCACGACCACGGGTGGGATGGATGAGTTCTACGGCCGCGCGATGCCGGCTCCCCCGGCACGGATCCGCGAGGAGGACTTCGTCCCGCTCGCGCAGCTCTACGGCCGCGAGGCGCGGATCTTCACGGACGACTGGAGCGAGATCACGCCCCGCAAGGTCGCGTGGCACGAGAACGACCTCGCCCAGATGATCGGCCGGCGAGCCTGGTACTGCGTGGCCGAGACGAATGACCGCATCGAGGCCGCACGCGCTGCCGGGGGGACCGTCATCGATCAGGAGTTCGGATTGGCGGTGCACGTCGCAGGCGCGGTGACCCACACGATCGGCGGGCTGCAGGTCGACACCGAGGCGCGGGTCGTTGGCGCTGACGGCCTCTGGGCCGCCGGAGCCGACGTGGGCGGAATCGCGACCGGTGGCTACTCGAGCGGCCTCGCGCAGGCACTCGTGCTCGGCCTCGCGGCCGCCGAATCGGTCGCGGGGCCTAGCTAGGCGCCGAGGTACGCGCAGACGCGGCGGTCGCCTGGCAGCGGCGACGGCGCGAGCTTCGTCACTTCGAGCATGTTCCCGTCGAGCTCGACCTGTGACCCGACGGCCGGCGGCTCGCCGTCCTGCACGACGAGCTCGTAGCCGGACGGCTTCCAGACGAAGAGGAGATGCTGTTGCGGCGCGTGCAGATCCACAGCGCGGAAGACTAGTCGCCGGTCGGTTGGCCGCGCAGCTCGAGAACCATCGTCGTCCCGTCCGCCTCGTGATCGAGCGTGAGGTTGGCGCCGAGGGTGCGTGCGCGCTCCGAGAGCACCTCGAGCGCCCGCTTGCGCCGCTCGGTCGGAGCGTCGTCCCGGATCACGAGGCGTAACGTGCCCGGCACCTCCGCGGAGGCTGCGACCTCGAAGCGTGAGGGAGGCCCGCGCCGGATCGCCTCTTCGAGCGCCTCGCGCACGATCTGGTAGAGAGCCGCCTGCGTCCGTTCGCCGAGGTCGTCGATCATCGCGACGTCGAGCGAGACCTCGATCCGGTGCTCACGGCCGCGCGTCTGGGCGAGCGCATCCACCGCTGCGGTGAAGCCGTGGTCGCGCAGCGCAACGGGCTCGAGGTTGAAGGACAGGTCGCGGAGCTCGCCGACCGTGGTGCGCGTCCGGCCGAGTGCCCGGTCGAGGATCTCGCGAGCCTGCTCGAGATCGCCGCGGCCGATCAGGTCGAGGGACGCGTCGAGCATCAAGGCGACGCCGGAGAGCGACTGCACCGGGCCGTCGTGAAGGAAGAGTGCGATCCGCCGCCGTTCGTCCTGCTCTGCGGCAAGCACCTGCTCGGACAGGTCGCGATCGGCGTCGTCGATCGCCGGGTTCCCGTTGCTAGTCGATGATCGCTTCACGGAGGGCTATCGCGACCGCGTGTGTCCGCGTGTCGGCCTCGAGCTTGGCCAGGATGTGCCGGACGTGGCTCTTCACCGTCTCCTGGCTGATGAAGAGCTGCGTCGCGACGTCGGCGTTCGACATGCCGTCGGCGAGGAGCTGCAGGATCTCCCGCTCCCGCGTTGTGAGCATGTCGTCCTTGTCGCGGCCGGTGAGGAAGGCCGGCATGAGCGCCGGATCGACGTAGCCCTCGCCCCCCGCGACCTTCTCGATCGCGCGGAGCAGCGTCTCGTGGGGCGCTTCCTTCAGGACGTATCCCTTCGCGCCCGACTCGAGCCCGCGGCTGAGGAGGCTCCGCTCGCTGTAGGCCGTGAAGATGAGGACGGCGCTGTCGGGCACCTTGTCCATCAGCTCCTTCGTCGCCTCCAGCCCGTCCATGCCCGGCATGCGGACGTCCATGATCACGACGTTGGGACGCCGGCGCTCCGCGAGCGCGACGGCAGCCTCGCCGTCGGCCGCCTCGCCGATCACGCGGATGTGCGGCGCGCGGCTCAGCGAAAGGCGAAGTCCCTCGCGAACGACCTCGTGGTCGTCGACGATCAGGCAGGTGATCTCCTCGGAGGCCACGGCCGGGAGATCATAGTCCGGCGTCCAGCTGTCACATAGCCGCGATTTGCAGCTGCTCTGGGGGTGCGGGTGGTTCGAGCCGCACGCGGCGCCGGTCGCGGACGCCGTTCTCGCGGGCGAGCGCGCGCACGTGTGCTCGTGTGGGATCTGTCTCGCTGCGAGGGAGATAGGTGCCACCGTCGTACATCCGCTCGTAGTGGGGGAGGAGCTCGGGCCAGTCGCGCCCGAGGGCGGCGAGGAAATGCTCGCGCGTGCCCGGGCGCAGATAGAGGAGATTCGCCCAGATCCCGGTCGCACCCGCGGCGCGGGCCTCCCGCACGACATCGGCGAGCAGGTCCGGCCTGTCGCTCAGCCCCGGGAGGATCGGCGCCAT